>JBGVFN010000041.1:0-15592 GCA_045121095.1 Lachnospiraceae bacterium
GAATTCAGCAAGCATTCATAATTTTCTTCGAAAATTATTCATTTGGCTAAACGCCAAATACGATTTTCTGCCCAAAATACCGTTTACAAGCAAGCTTGACACGGTATTTTGAACAAAAATCATGCTTGGCTGAATAGTTACGAACATTTTAAGTATTACTTGAATTTTTATAAAAAACGTAAATGGCTCTGTAATGGAGCCTTCACAAGGATACCTGTAATGAAGCTATGTGACAACTTTGAGACATTTTTGTGTTATACTTACGATAAATCGTAACCGTTCAGCAAAAGCTGGACTACATTTAGCTATATTAACTATAATATTAAATATACGAAAAATACGAAAAGGATACTGCCATGAACATATTAATTGTAGAAGATGAACCTGCTATTAATCACCTGATTCGTGTGAGTCTGGAGGATGAGGGTTATTTTTGTACCTGCGCCTTTGATGGGCTGGAGGCGGCTCAGCTGCTGGAACGGAATTTGGAACGGAATTTGGAACAGAATTGTTATGATCTGATCTTGCTGGATATTATGCTGCCGGTGATCAATGGATACGAGCTGATGGAATATATTCGTCCTTCGGGTGTGCCTGTGATCTTTATTACGGCGAAAACGGCTGTGAATGACCGGATCCGCGGATTGAAGCTGGGGGCGGATGATTATATTGTGAAGCCTTTTCAGATTGGGGAGCTGCTGGCCCGGGTGGAGGCAGTGCTTCGTCGTTTTGGAAAAAGCGCTAAGAAGCTGGAGGTTTTTGATGTGACCATTGATCTGGAGTCCAGGGAGGTGACCCGGGACGGACAGCCGGTGGATCTTACTATAAAGGAATTTGACCTGCTGGTCCAGCTGGTGCGCAATAAAAATGTGGCGCTGCAGCGGCGGCGTTTGTATGAACTGGTGTGGCAGGAGGAATTTACCGGGGAAACCCGGACTTTGGATACGCACATTCAGCGGCTGAGAAAAAAACTGGGCTGGGAAAACCATATTAAGACCATTTTTCGTATCGGATACCGATTGGAGGCATGATGTCCATTTGTCAGCTTAAAAATGGACTTTTCCCGAAATAACTAAAAAATGGATTTCCATGGAGGTATAAGTGCCTTGAAATTTTTTTCTAAAATCTTTGTTACGGTTACGCTGATTCTCTGTATTTCCCTTTCCCTGTCGGGTTATCTGCTGATTTCACAGTCTTTTCAGAATGCCATGGAGCAGGAGAAATCTCAGACACTGGACCAGTATCAGCTGGCGCGTTTTACATTGCAGTCCCGCTTTTTCGCCATTTATACAGAAGACGCCATTCGGGAACAGCTTTCTCAAACCAATCTTTCTGAGACTTTGCAGATTTCCTCTTCTGACTATCTGCTGGCTGTGTTTTCGCAGGAAAAGCAGTCTCTTTACTGCAATTATCCGGGGGATTATGATTTTTCTGTGCTGGAAAACGTGGATTCCCAGAAAATGGTCTATACCATCCACCCGGCCGGGAACAGCTATTTTCTCACCATAACCGGATGTTTTACCCAGCGGGGACAGACCTACTATCTGATGTTTGGCAAAAATATCCAGTCCGTTATTGAGCAGCGAAGGCAAATGGAGCAGAGTTTTGCAGGGATTTACTGCGTGGTCTGTACCATCAGTATTTTTGTACTTCTGTTGTTTTCTCTCCTGTTTGCCCGTCCCATCAAAAAGATGACCCGTTTTGCCTCAGAAATTGCTCAGGGAAATTACAGCAGCCGGATTCCCGTTCATACCAAAGACGAACTGGGAGAACTGGCAAAATCCTGTAACCATATGGCAGATGCCATTCAGCAGAGTATGGACAGCCTCACCCAAAGTGCCATTCAGAAAGACGACTTTGTGGCCAATTTTGCACATGAACTGAAAACACCGCTGACCTCCATCATTGGTTACGCAGACCGGATTTATCAGAAAAATCTCAGTCAGGAGGAAATTCGTCAATCCGCCTGGTACATTCTGGACGAGGGAATGCGCCTGGAAGAACTCTCCCGCAAGCTGATGGATTTAATTATCCTTCAGCATCAGGAATTTATTCTGGAAGAATTTTCTGCCCGTGAAGTCCTGTTGAATCTGGCAGAAACCCTGCGGCCCGCCTGTGAAGCAAAACAGATTGCACTCCAGGTGGAGGTGGATGATGAACCGATTCGTGTGGAATATGATTTATTTAAAACATTGTTACTGAATCTGGCCGACAACGCCATCAAATCCGGTGCCGATACCATTTGTATTCTGGGCAGAAGCATGGATACTGGCTATCAGATTGTGATTTCTGATAATGGGTGCGGAATC
The DNA here is from genome assembly GCA_045121095.1 of Lachnospiraceae bacterium. Lineage (GTDB taxonomy): Bacteria > Bacillota > Clostridia > Lachnospirales > Lachnospiraceae > TWA4. The sequence continues at coordinate 2,310 of JBGVFN010000041.1, forward strand.
CCCGAAGAGGAAATTGCCCGCATCACAGAGGCATTTTACATGGTGGATAAATCCCGCTCCCGTAAGCAGCACGGAGCTGGAATCGGACTTGCGCTCGCCTCCAGAATTGCCCAGCTTCATGGAGCAGAACTGAAATTTGAAAGTAAACTGCACCATGGTACCTCTGTTTTTGTTACATTATCCGAATATTCAGCTGATACCGAGCTAAAACACTCTGATAATACACTGCTGGAACATTCCCCGGATACTTCACCAGAAAAGGAGATTTCGACATGAAAAAATACATCACTGCTTCCCTTCTTATCCTTTTCACATTGGCCCTGGCAGTCTGCGGTCTGTTTCTTCCATCTGTCCTTATGAACCGGCAGCAGCAGTCACTATTTGCCCGGACAGAAACCATTCATCTGCCTGTGGCGGCAGATTCAGAAGCTCAGACAACCGAACTGACTCCTGAAGAATTTTTCACCATGGCGATTTCGTACGGAATACTGGATACATACCCTTTCTGGCAATCCTACGAATCCACCAGCCAGCAGCTCACCACGGAATACCTCATTCAGGCTGCTCACCAGCAAATCAAGCAGCTTTATGAACTTGGCGTTTTACCTGACATATTTGCCAACACCAATTATACCTGGGAAAATGTAGAGTATGGAACTACATGGTCATACGACTTATATGACTATATGTTTTGTAATATCGGATACTGCAACCTTGAAATAGAAGAATTTTTCGATGAAACCTCCGAAGGAACCTTCAGCGGATGGATTGTATATGCCGGCAATAATGATCTGAATATCAATGTGGTCATCAATGCCGCCAGCGGCAAAATCATTAAATTAACAGCAGCATGGTATGACGGAGATGACATAAATAATGGAAATAGTGGCAATAGCAGCAATGATGGCAGTGATGACAATAGTAGCAATGGTAACAATGGTAACAGTGATGACAATAGCGGCAATGGTAACAATGATGACAATAGCGGCAATGGTGACAATGATGGAGATAATGAAAATGCAGCAAATAAGACAACTGCGACAAAAATGCTTTCTTCTGCACAGATTCAAAAGCAGTATCTTGAATATCTGAATCTGGCAGATACGGCTCAGATTTCTCAGAAAAATACAACTTCCGAATCCGCTTCTCAAAACAGTACTTACCAAAACAATACTTTTTCCTTCTGCCATTTTCCTGATTATCATTCGCAGCTGGTAGTTAATCTGTGCCATTATCGGGATGCGGCAAACTATGAAATTGCTCTGCTGGAAAAAGCGGAAAAAATGGACCAGGGGGATGAGGATTATGACTCCACAAACTCCAATACCTCTCCGGAGCAGAACTTCGATTCTGCTGAATTTAATTATCATACATTGGAAATTTTCTTTACGTATGAGTAAGCATCACCCTTCCGTAAATTCACAACTCCGCCACAAGTCCCGGACAAGTGCGAAACAACCTCCTGATAAGATGAAATAGCCAAAAACATTTACTATTTCTCTTATCAGGAGGTTTTCTAATGAAAAGATTTTCAAAATACACCTTTTTTGCTCTGGCAGCTGGTATTATTTTTCTTCTGTTATGCTCTTCGCTTTTTCTGAAATTGCCCTCTTCAGCTTTTCCTCTTAGCATTTTTTCATGGGAAAATACCATTTTACAAGGAAACACCCTGGGAACAACAGACAATTCCAACCTTTCAGGTGCTTCTGATAATACCGATACTTCCAATAACACAGGCACTTCCAATTCCAATCATTCTAATATGGTTGATTCCCTTCCATCGGCAGCTTCCCAATCCCTGAAAGGATTGTGTGTTGTGCTGGACGCCGGTCACGGTGGAAATGACGCCGGAGCTATCTGGAATGATCTTTACGAAAAAGACCTGACGCTGCAGATCACTCAAAAGCTGGCGCAGCTGCTTGCCGATTATGGCTGCACGGTTATTACCACCCGTGAAGATGATACTTATGTCAGCCTGCAGGAGCGGGTGCAGATTGCACAGACCCAAAACGCCGATTTATTTATCAGTATCCACCTGAATTCTTTTGAAGATGATTCCGGCGTCAATGGAATCGAAACCTATGCCGCTGCCGAATCCAATGAAAACTGCTCTTTGCTGGCAAATGCCCTTCATGCCGGCATTATAGAAGAAACCGGTGCCAAAGACCGTGGTGTAAAAACCGACAGTAATTTCTATGTACTGCGCCATTCTACCATTCCGTCCTGTCTCATAGAGGTCGGTTTTATCACCTCCGAAATCGAACGTCCCCTTCTGCAAAATAACGCCTATCAGGAGGAAATTATTTCCGGAATTTTCCAGGGAGTGCTTCACTATTGGGAGGAAATACGGTAAAATAAGAATACAGAAAGCAGTACAAATGCAAAATCTATAAGGTAATCTTTTTAGAAAATGCAGGAAGGAGGCGTATGTATGAATAGGAAATCTTTTTTTAGACACTTTCAACCACCTACTTTTATCCTGTTACTTTTTGTTCTTATGTTTTCAGCAGGCATTTCACTGACTGGATGTGGAAAAAGGGATTCCACCAACAAAACTTCTGGTGAATCCATCAGCACAGAGTTCGCGGCTGTAGAAAGCGGTGAAAAAGGAGACACCTTGACGGATGCGTCTTCAGAAGAATCTTCTTCAGAAAGTTCCTCATCTGAAAAAACTTCAGAGGAGAAATCTTCCGCTGAAAACACTTCTACCGAAAAGACTTCCACGGAAAAAAACTCTACCGAAAAGACTTCCACGGAGAAAAACTCTACCGAAAAGACTTCCACGGAGAAAAACTCCACCGAAAAGACTTCTACAGAAACAACTTCCACCCAGAAATCCACAGAATCTCCCGATCCTTACAAAGAGCTCTATGCTTACAGCAATAAGAGTGAAGGCTGGGGACAGGGCGTAAACTTCAATTCCCTGAATCAACCGTCTGCTTCTTTGAATTATCAGAAAAAATACGGTTCTCTCCAGGCTGATTTTATTGGTTCTTCTAATAAAAAAGTTATTTGGCTGACCATGGATCAGGGATATGAAAATGGTTATACTTCCAGGATTCTGGATGTTTTAAAGGAAAAGAATTGTAAAGTTGTTTTTTATATCACCGGTTCCTACGCTCAGAAAAATCCGGATTTAATCAAACGAATGATTAATGAAGGACATGTGATCGGCAACCACTCCTGGTCTCATCCGTCCGGCGGTATGCCCTCTCTTTCCATCGAGGAACAGATGGCAGATATTACAAAACTCCATGAATATGTACAGGAGAATTATCACTATGAAATGACCCTGTTCCGCTTCCCGGCCGGTATTTTCAGTGAACAGTCTCTGGCTGTAACAAAATATCTTGGCTATCGTTCTCAGTTCTGGAGTTTTGCTTACAAAGATTGGGATACTTCCAGTCAGCCTGATCCGGAAGAGTCCCTGGACAAGCTGATCGAACGGCTTCACCCCGGAGCCATTTACCTGCTTCATGCAGTATCTTCCACCAATACGGAGATTTTGGGAGATTTTATTGATGCAGCACGGGCAGAAGGATATACCTTTGAACTGCCGTAAAAACAACTAATACGTTCATTGTCACCTCAAAAATATACCCTCAGTGTACAAAAGGATATATGTCCTTTGTATACTGAGGGTAATTTTATGATTTAATAAACAATATTTATAATGTCACTATTTCCGTATACTAACTCCCTTTACAGAAGATAACGAGCCGTATACCTTTTTGCCATCCACAATTCTGTAAGCCTTTATCTTATAGTAATAGGTCTTTCCTTTGGTCAATCCGGTATTGGTATAAGTAAGTGTCGAACCGGATGTTATATTTTTTACCAGAGTATATTTACCAGTTTTGCTGGCTGCACGGTAAATCACATAGCCGGAAGCACCTGCTACTTTATTCCATTTCAGCTGTACCTTCTTTCCTGACAGGTTCTTTACAGAATTGATGACCGCTGTTGACGGAACAGGTTTTGCTTTAACAAGCGAGGAATAATCACTGGTATAGGTTACAATAGTCTTTGTTCCTGTTGTTTTATAAGCCTTTATCTTATAATAATAGGTTTTTCCGGAAGTACGCTTACTGTCAGTAAAGCTTACTGTTGAATTTCCTTTTATGGTTTTAATGCAGCTAAAGGTTTTGTTATCAACGGAACGATAAATTTTATAACCTGATGCATTGCTTACCTTGGACCATGTAAGTTTAATACTGTTATATCCGGTGGAAACCGCTTTTACATTTGTTACCTTTTGGGGATTGATGGTAAAAGTAATGGTTTTTGTACCAGAATAATTATTTGTACCTTTTATTGTGATGGTAGCTTTTCCTATGGCAGTATTATTTTTGTAAGAAACGGTATAATCCTTATCGCCATTACCACATTTTAAGGTTACGGAACCATTTTTAACTGTAACCGTCGGCTTGACTGCTTTACCTGTGTAGGTTTTGCTGCTGACTTTGGTGAATGTAAAATTGGTAATTGACTGGGGATTAATTTTGAAAGTTACTTTCTTTGTACCACAGTAATCTCCATCTCTTCCGGTTATAGTAACAGTTGCCGTACCTGCATTTACATTATTTTTATAGGAAACCTTATAATCTGTTTTGCTGCTGAGTTTCTTTGTGCCGTCCATAACTGTAACCACAGGCTTTTTCTTAGAACCATTGTAGGTGTACGTTTTTCCGGAAAGCGAAATGCTGCAGGTGCTGATGTCTGTTAAAATCCGTTTATAATTTACTTTCACCAGCTCACTTTTTCTGCTTTCTACGCTGCCTCCTGTCACAGTACGAACAGCAGTTACTGCATAGATATACGTACCATCCGTATTATTTTCACGTAATTGTGTATCTTTATATGTAAGGACAGAACCAGAAACCTGTGCAATCGGTTTGGAAGACCACTTTTCGCCCTCCTGTTTTCTGTAAATGCGATAATTTTCAGCCTTATCTACAGCAGACCATTTTAAATAAACCATGCCATTTTCATCGGATGATACCGTTAAATCCTCCGGTGAATCGGTAAATGCAGGTTCAAATGCTGCATAAATTGTATGGTTGGCGGTTACATTTTCAAATTTATAAATGTAATCACCGGCTTTTTCTTTTTCTGTTAACGGCAGGACCTCACCATCTACAATAATCTGAGAAATCAGACATCCTGCACCGGGCGATATGGTGTAGGAAGCCGTATCATTTTTGCCGATATACGTATCACCGGAAGGAGAAATCGTTCCGCCGGATTCTGAACTGGCAGTGATTACAAATGTATTTTCAATTTCCAGATCACCGCTCATGCTTACAGATGCATTGGCACAGAGATTGGTGATGGTAGAACCACTTAACGCAACACCAGGTGTTTCGCTGGCATTTTTAACTGTACCAGCAGAGCGATATCTGTCCAGTTCACCATCCTGATCCAGCGAAGAACGGATTTCAATCGAATAAGTTGTTCCAGCCGGTGCATCCATAATGCTGGCGGCAGTATATCCATTAATCGTGTCATCTCCATCAAAGGCTGACAATGAAACCTTGGAACTGCTGGTGGATACGGATGCACAGGTATTTACATTGGCAATATTGGCCTGAAAATCATCCTGAAGAGTGGTATCTTCATTTTTAATGATATATAATTCATCCGCAGGAACATACAGCTTGATATATTCTTCTTCACAATCATAATTGGTGGACGGAATCAGGAAAATATCCTCTTCATCGGTTACAAGTTTACTGGTTTCGTCATAAGAAGCCACTTTTGTTTCCACCAGATCTTCACCGGTTTCATCTTCATCAATCCGGTAAATACTGAACTTTTTGGAATTTACTGCAATAAAGTCGACATCTTCCTGTGCAGACTGCATTTCAGCAGCAGCTGTGCTGGCAGCACGGGTTTTCAGATTTCCGCGCCCATTCCATTCGGCAAGATAATATACATAAGGAATGTAGCTGATTCCTGCATTGGAATATCCAGTTCCCCAGTTGTAAAGGTCATTTACCTTATAATACCATGAAGTAATAGAACCACTGCTGTTGGTGGTCAGTTTGATATAGCGGTTTCCATTCTGAGAAAAATTCGGGTCATACACATAGATTCTGCGCTCTGTACTGCTGATACGGACAGCACGATATGCTACAATAGCATGTCCCCCTTCCTTGCCCCATATGGCAACTACTACAGGAGTCTGACTGGAATAAACGGTGGAATACAGCTGATTCAGATTATTCATGTTGCTGTTCTGAATATTCTGGATATACGCACATTGCTGTCCAATCTGCATACACTCAATAAATCGTGTCAGATTCATTCCCCAGGAGGAATTGTAATTTGTTACGCTCAGATTCTTCGGATAGGAAGCAGTAGAACGGAAAGAAGAAACATTGACTCCATTATTTTTTACAGGATTGTCTTTTCCATGTGAATTTCATTGAATCTGCTTTTGACCTGACCTGCAATGCCAATGGCGGAACCTGTGATACCACTGTCTCAATTCCAGCATCTCATACTCTGTATGCGCACTGGACCAAAATCAGCACACCAGAACCAGATACTCCATCCAGCAAAATTCTGGATTTTACAGACCTGGCCTACCATTTTTCCAACAACGGCAGCAGCTTCGGTTACGGAGATTCCTATAAAATCCCCTATTCGGCATTTAAACGTCTCTGGGGAAGTGGTACACTGGCAAAATATTATTACACCTACTATAATGCCATCTGGTCCGGAAGCTGTTATGGCATGTCCTCATCTTCCATCATGTTCAATACCGATGGTGACGATATCATCATATCCGACTTCAACAATGCGGCAACAGCCGTAAGCAGTCTGACTATTGGTGATACCAGTGATAATCTTAATATTACGCTGACACAGCTGATCGAAACCATGCAGGTTTCCCAGTATGACACCAGCATAACCTCCACCATTCAGAAAAATTATGATGATCTGGAAGGACTCTGTAAAGAAATAACCCAGAATGACACCATAAAATCCCCGGTACTGATCTGTATTTACGGCCCCGAAGGCGGTCATGCCATTGTGGGATACAAGCTTAAAAAGATCAATACTACAACCAGCCATCTCTATGTATATGACTGTAATTATCCCGAGAGTCTTCGCTACATTACTTTAACAACAAATACCTCCGGCGCTTACACAGGCTGGTACTATCATTTAAATAATATATACGATTGGGGTTCTTCTTACAGCGGCTGTAAAATCAGCTATGTAACCTACGACACATTTGTTTCCAAATGGAACAGCCGCGGAAGCAGTAAAACAGAGTCTGTAAATGTCTTAAATATGAATACGGACAGCGCAGATATATATGATTATTCCGGAAAAAAAGTCGCCAGTCTGAAAAATGGCGTACTTACCAGTACAACCGATAAAATCTATCAATATCAGCCGCTTAAATTAAAGGATGACAGTACTTCTTCCAATACAGAAGGTTCCCTGATTTACCTGCCCACTGACCTTTACATAATAAAAAACAAAAAATCATCCGTAAAAGAATTTCAGGTTAACATGGTAAATGTAAAGCAAAGTGTTTCCGTTACTACAACAGCCAATCAGGTCACACTTTCTGTGGATGACAGTGAACAGCTGAACACCGCCAGTATTCCGGCAGATCAGGGTGATAGCTACAATGTTATTCTGGAATCATCACTTAGCTGCAGTAAAAACAAGAGCAGTATTGAATATTACGGTATAGGAAACGGCACAACCGTTACACTGGGAACCAATGCAGGAAATTGTATCCTGACAAATTGCTCTGATGTCACTATGTGGATCAACGGAACTGCCCTGGGAAATGAAACAGACAGCTCCCAGAAAGATATTTCCAGTGCCAGCATGGTGCTTTCCAAAACAAAATATACCTACAATCAGCAAAATTACGAGCCGGACGTAACCGTTACCTATAATAAATCCGTATTGGAACGGGGTACAGACTATGTAGTTGTATATAAAAATAATATTAATGTGGGAACCGCTTCCGCCACCGTCTACGGAATTGGCAAATATACCGTTCAAAAGACACTCACATTTAAAATCGAAGGCAAAACGCCTGTACTGACATTTAAACAGACCAGTGTATCAAAAACCTATGGAAATGCTGCTTTTACCAATTCGCTGACCTCGAAAAAGACGGATGGAACTATTACCTATAAATCCAGCAACACAAAAGTTGCAAAAGTGGACAGTAAAGGAAAAGTAACGATTACAGGAGCCGGAACTGCCAAAATTACGGCTTTTGCTTCCGCCGGCAAAACATACAAAGCCGGAAGCAAATCCTATACTTTAACCGTAGCAAAAGCTGCAAACACTATTACTGTCTCCAGTGTAACCAAAACAGCCTCTGCCTCCAGCCAGACCTTTACGCTGAAACCATCTGTAAAAGGAAATGCAAAGCTGACTTACAGCTCCAGTTCTAAGAAAGTAACCGTAAACAGCAGCGGTAAAGTAACCATTGCCAAAGATTTTGTAGGAACAGCCACCATTACCATAAAAGCTGCATCCACCACAAACTATAAATCGGCTTCAAAGAAGATTACCGTAACCGTTAAACCGGGAGGAACGTCGCTCTCCAAACTGACCAATATCAGCGGCAAAAAACTGACTGCAACCTGGAAACGAAACTCAAAAGTAAGCGGTTATCGTATCCAGTATTCTACCTCCAGCAGTTTTTCATCAAATGTACATACAATCAAGATTACTGGAAACTCCACACTGAAGCGGACCATAACGAACTTAACAAAAAACAGAACTTATTATGTACGTATACAGACTTATAAGACTGTCTCAGGCAAAACCTATTATTCGAAATGGTCAGGGAAGAAATCCATAAAGATTGTACGATAAAACGCAAAATTGAAGGAACTCAGGTTGTTGAGAAGTTAAATATTCTCATGACAACCTGAGTTCCTTTCTTAATTAGCTAGAGCGTGTTTGAAAAATGCTTTTTTGCAAGATGTGTTATTTACGGAACTTCACATACTTTCATGTTCTCTACAGTACTTTCCTGTTTCCGCAGTTATTTATTGATCTTCACACTCTTCACCGCACTCCATGCAGAATAATATTTTACTCCCGAAAGAGTCTTATAGCTGCGTACCCGTACGTAATAGGTTTTTCCTTTTGTCAAAGCACTAATAGTTCTTGATACGTTTTTATATCCGGTAACTGTCACTGTTTTTACACTGCTGAACTTACTGGATGTTGAATACTGTACCTGATAAGCAGCGGCTTTGCTGTTCTGTGCCCATTTCACTGTCCTCTTCTTAAAAACTGTGTTTTTTCAGGCCGGAAATGGAAGAACTGGTCAGACGTACGATTTTTTCCACTTTCACAGCTGCTTACAGTGCTGCCGGAATAGGCTTTTGCTGTGTAAATGTACCTTGTAATAAAATCTTATTTTCTATTACAATCTCCATTACTTTCAAAACCATTTTTTCTCAAAGCTTCCATCACTTCAAGTTCTTTACCATATAAAACACCGCATTAATATACTTCTGAGCGTAGTTATTATTATTAAAACTGCTCTCCGATGATACATAGGGAAACTCAAACAGCGCAGAATCATATCCCAGACTGTATGCATAGCCAGACACATACCCCATTCCTCTTCCGAATGAAGCTCCACGCGTACCGGGGAAATATTTTTTAAATGCTTTATAAAGATTTCCTGTTCCGCTGTAACGTGTAATTACCTGATTATACCACCCATGAGTATCAATAAAGATATTTTTTCCGCTTCCTTTGCTGGAGTCGATAAAGTTCTTTAAAATCACTGCTTCTTTTGCCATCAGCGATTTACTTCCTGTATAATTACGTGCACTATATTTTGCAGAAAATCCTGCAGGGAAACAACGGTTCAGATCAACTCCGCCTTTAACCAGTTTTCCACTGCTGTTATACCGATAAACGGTACAACGTCCAGATCCATTACAGGTCGTGCCGCTGTATAGACCATCAGGATTAGCCATAGGGACTATGATAATGGAATAATTATATTTATCTAATGTAGATAACATTTCTGACGCCTTCTGAATCAGCTTATCTCCTGTTTTTACCAAGACCGCACCGTCTCTGGCCCAGTTGTCCTCCCATGCATGAACCGCCATTGTGATTACAATATGGTTTTTTCCACTTCCTATAGTATAGGAATACATGTTTCTTCCACCACCGCTTTTTCCAAGATAGGTTTTTGTGACATTTCTTACAAAATCCCCAGTATATTCTAGTTTTGGTGCAATGCCGCTTCCGCTTACTACGCCCTTCACGTTCTTACCATTCAATGTCATATATCCAGCAACGATATACCAATATTTTTTACCTTTTTCCAGTCCGCTCTCTGTCCATGTATTTTTATTGGCTTTTACACTTCCCACTTTTTTCCAATTTCCGCCTGCTACCTTCCGATATATAAAATATCCATCTGCACAGGAAGTTTTATTCCACTTGACAGTTGCTTTTCCCTTAGAAGTGATACAGATACTTTTCATGGTTATTGCAGATACCTGACGTGCACCTTCAATCCCTGATGTATTATATTTTCCGGCGATATTGTTCCGCATACTTTTTACAGTATAAATATATTTCACACCATATTCAGCAGTTTTATCCTGATAACTGGTTACAGAAGATTTCACAGAAGCAAGCTTCTTCCAGCTCCCTCCCGCTATTTTCCGGTAAATATAATAAGATGTAGCACCTGCTGCTTTCTTCCACGTTACCGTGACATATGTAGTTTTTGAAGTGGTGCTGCTTAATACAGGTGCCGCGGGTACCGGTTTTGCATTAACACCAGTTTTATTGTAGGAACTTGATAAAACGCCGTTATCCTTTTTTACAAATGCCTGTACTGTATAGATATAGGAAGTACCACAAGTTAGTTCCTTATCAATCCATGAAGTTGTATTTGCTTTAACTTCTGCAACTTTTTTCCATGATGTGCCAGATGTTTTTCTGTATATATAATAACCATCCTCACCACATACATTGCTCCACGTTATCTTAATACTATTGTAGGAAACCGATGATATTGACTTTAATCCCGGCTGCTGCGGAACTGTGTATGCTGTATTTGAAATACTGCTAACAAACTTGCCGGAATAAGCCTCCAGTTTATACAAATATTTTCTATCTTTTGCAGCACCATTATCGGTCCAGGCTACAATACTTCCATCTGTTATGGTTTTTACCTTTTTATAGCTGCTCTCACCAGCAGCCTTACGATATACATAGTATCCATTTGCACCAACAATTTTTGCCCATGTCACTTTAACTCCACCTGAAACACATGAAGAATTAACTGACGGTTGGGACAGGTATTTCATACTTTTTTCAGCAGAAGCTTTACCAACTGTATTTTTATAATATGTTTTGATCTGATAGATATATGTTTTCCCATTAGAAACATTCTTGTCCACATAACTTACTGTAGAAGCGTTCTGAATGGCAGCTATTTTTTCATAATTCCCGCTCCCTTCCTTACGATAAATATAATATCCGGAAATATTAGTCATCTTTTCCCATGTAAGTTTCACACCACCGGATGTATTTGAAATTCCGGTCAGTTTTGCCTGGGGCAATATGATTTCAAATGTTAATTCAACAGAACCTTTATAACGTCCAATACCAGTTACCACTGCCACAGCAGTTCCAGGAACTGTGTTTTTCTGATATGTAACTGAAAAATCAATGTTTTCTGTAAGTCCCGTAATTGTAACAGAAGGCGTACAGGGGGTTCCGTTAAAAACCTGATCTGAAATACCTGAAATACTAACCGTACGAATATCGATCTGTTCCTCTTCTGATGAACCAGAAGATTCTTCTGTACTTTCATTTTCACTACTTTCCGGTTTACTTTCTGATTCACTATTCTCAGCTTTACTGCTTTCTGTCTCGCTGCTCTCGATTTGACTACTTCCTGCTTTACTGCTTTCTGCCTCGCTGCTCTCAATTTCAGCTGCCATGACCGGAATTGTAAATGTTGACGTTGATATACAGCCTGCACATAGCAAGAGCATTAACAATAAACTTAATTTCTTTTTAATCATCATATGTTTTTCCTCTTTCCATATTAATTATTTTTAACATCTGTTTTTTTCTATTATTTTCTTTAATACTATACACCTCTACTTTCTTCCATACAATAATTTTTTTTAATATAATTCAGTTCTTCAATATTTTATTCTTATCATCTGATTCAATAATCTCAGTATACCACTTCTTCATTTATTTTTCTCTCTATTTTGTTCAAAATTACTTCTAAAAAAATTGACACTATGAAGGACGATAAATTAACGTAAATGCTCTATAGTCGGTACTCTTTAAAAATTATGCTGCAGACAAATTTGTTGGGGGCAAGATGTGTTTCTGCAGCCATTTATGATGAGTCTCCTTATAACAAGTGTAAAAAATCGCTTACGAATAATATGAGGACAACATCGGATATTATGGGATAATGTGAGATAATGTGAAAAGAAAGGGGAACTCAAATGTTGTATTCGTGAAGAAATAGAAGCCTCTGCCCTGACAAGGTACGGATATTCATCAATGACAAAAACAAATTGCTTTGGATAAAACTTTTAAGTTCTCCTCCGCTGTGGCATTTAAAGCAAAAAAATAAATCACTTTTTATCCTTACAGAATTCATTAATTAATGCCGTCTTCCCTACACGCCGCCTTCCATAAATAATGATACACTCGAAACAATCTTCTCGATACCGCTTATTTAACTTGCGAAACTCCGTTTCACGACAATAAAACATATCCTTTCCCATCCCTCTGAAAACATTTCTATTTATCCATCCTGATGTAATAGTTAAAAAATCCGAGTCTTCATTGTTGAAAAAGGGAACATTTGACCTTTACGTCAGGTCTTTTAAAACTAACTCACAATAAACTAACTCATAAGTTAGTATCTTATGAGTTAGTTTATTAGATAAAAGAACAGGATGAGGTAAGCTGTCAAAATTTTAAACTATAAATGAGCAAATTTTGAAAATTGCACAAAGTTACCCTACCATTTTCAGGACATCTTCCAAAGACATCCCCTTTCGGATATTCTGATACAGGGCTGTAATCTGTTCTTCTTTGATCTTTTTTCGAAAATAGTGATATCCGTCTTCAAAAGCGCAGTATTTTCCAGTACAGGTACAGCACATGTAGTGCACCAGGGACATGATCAGCCAGTATCTTTCAACTCCTGTCCGGGTACGGATCTGATATTTATCCCATGACAGTGTAGTCTTACTCTGTCGGAAAAATAATTCGAT
>JBGVFN010000042.1:0-3122 GCA_045121095.1 Lachnospiraceae bacterium
CGTCAGACCAGAGATTTGCCTCCGACTTCCTTCAGATTCCACCTCCCGATGGACACCCTTGTCATTGGCTGTATCCTTCCCACTACTAGGGCGGATTAGGGACTTTCACCCATTAGCGACGTGCGCCGCAAGGCGCACAAGAAAACCGGCAGAGAATCATTTCTGATTTCATGCCGGTTTTCTTTCAAGGAAGCATTTATCTATAAAGGAGATATGAGCTTAATATTCCATCCGGCAATCGCTTTGATTATTGCCAGATGGAGCAATCGTATAAACTACACTAATTCCAGTTCATCCGGCCATAACGTTTGGTCATGCCCAGAATTTCCTGTTTCAGTTCTTCAGTCAGTTCTTCTCCGGTCAGACGCCATCTCCAGTTGATACCAACTGTGGACGGCTTATTCATCCGGCAGCTGTTATCATATCCCAGGTAATCCTGCATGGGAATGATACAGGTCTTTGCATTGCTTCGCATAACTGTACTGATAAAAGATTTATACAGCAGTTCCTTGGGAGTGTAGTTGTCGCAGAGATAGTCTCTTGCCATCTGCTGTTCATTTTCCATAATGCTGTCAAACCATCCTACAATGGTTTCATTATCATGTGTTCCTGTATATGCAACACAGTTTTCAATATAATTATGAGGAAGATAATCGTTGGCGGAGCCGGAATCGCGGGAGTCAAATGCAAATTCCAGAACTTTCATACCAGGGAATCCGCTGTTCTTTACCAGCCAGCGAACGGAGTCTGTTACATAGCCCAGATCTTCTGCAATTACTTCATGCCAGCCAAGATTCTGCTCTACCTGACGGAACAGATCGATACCAGGACCTTTTTCCCAGTGTCCGTTGATGGCGGAATCTTCACCATAAGGAATGGAGTAATATTCATCAAATCCACGGAAATGATCAATACGTACCACATCATAAAGACGGAAGCAGTACCACAGGCGGGAAATCCACCACTGATATCCTGTATTTCTGTGATAATCCCAGCGATACAGAGGATTACCCCACAGCTGTCCGGTGGCTGAAAAACCATCGGGAGGACAGCCGGCTACTGCCACAGGTACATTCTGTTCATCCAGCTGGAATAATTCCGGATGTGCCCATACATCAGCACTGTCCATCGCCACATAAATGGGAATATCACCAATCAGCTGAATGCCTTTCTGATTTGCATAATTTTTCAGTGCGTACCACTGTTCAAAGAATTTGAACTGCAGATACTGCTGGAATTCCACATCAAAATACAGCTCTTTTCTGTAATAGTCCATGGCAAATCCCCAGTGAAGACGAATATCTTCCGGCCATTCTGTCCAGGTAACACCGCCAAAATAGTTCTTTACTGCCATAAACAGAGCATAATCAGAAAGCCACCAGCTGTTTTCATTCACAAAACGCTGATATGCGGGATTCTGGCTGATATTGCTGCGCTCATAAGCTTTGCGCAGAAGTGGATAGCGGGCATCGTAGATTTTCTTATAATCAATATCATCTGCCTTTTCACCAAAATCAGCACTTTCACATTCCTCTTCTGTCAGAACCCCTTCACCAATCAGTGCTTCCAGACTGATAAAATAGGGATTTCCTGCAAATGTAGAAAAGGACTGGTAGGGAGAATCCCCATAGCTGGTAGGGCCCAGAGGAAGAATCTGCCAGTAAGTCTGTCCTGCCTCTTTCAGCCAATCCACAAAATCATATGCACTTTTTGAAAAACAACCAATTCCGTACTTGGACGGCAGGCTGGTTATAGATAATAAAATACCTGCGCCTCTGCTCATTTTGTTTTGTCTCCTTCTGTCTGAATCATTACTCCATAATGGTCGGATACCACCGCACCATTGCTGCCATTAAATACTACTCTGGAGCTGAGTACCGGTTCTTCCTGGCTGCACCAGATCTGATCGATGCGCATACCTTCCAGAGCGGTTAATTCTGCTTCCAGCTGTTCTCTCCAGCCATCGATCACGCCTTTTACAGTGATACCGCTGTCTTTTTCCTTTGCCAGCAGATAGGTATCCTTCCATCCGGATTTACGGATGCAATCGTATCCTTCCCCGCGAACTTCCGCAGGACTGTTAAAATCGCCCAGAAGCCACACAGGATTGGTTTTCTTTCGGAAACGCAGATGTTCCTCCAGTCGATTCCACTGAGCCAGGAAAGGTTCTTCCTTATCATTCCACCAACCCATGTGAACGGTATAAAACCAGCTTCTCTTGGAATTTTTAATCTGTACACCCAGTATCTTACGGGTTCTCCAGTTTCTATAATCTTCAAAACTGCTGATACAGCAGACATCCGTTTCCATAATGGGGTAACGGCTGAAAATGGCCATTCCCTCATCATATTTTCCATAGCCCAGTTTAATCGGCAGCCATGTCCAGTAATAGGGAATTCCTTTTTCCTGCAGACGGGCAGCCACCTGAGCTGCATGATTGCCTTTACGCAAAGGAATCTCATTTTCTTTGCATAAAACCAGACCAGGGAATTTTTCCAGATTTTCCAGAGGACCTCCCGCCGGCTGATTCACTTCCTGCATAGCAATCACATCCGGCTTTTCCTGTGCAACCCGATTCACGAACAGTTCCAGCTTCTGCAGATACTGTTCTTCAATAAGACTGTGGGTGTTAAGTGTCATTATTTTCATAAATAAAATCCTCGTATTGGCAGGCAAAACCCACTGCCTTCAGGCGGTAGGAGGAGCCTTGTAAATTGTAAAAATATAGTAACAGTTCAGCCTTGCTGAACTATCTTGAATAAATTCAGCAAGCATTCATAATTTTCTTCGCGCAAATGCAAACAGTCGGAACCGGCAAAACCAGTTCCGACTGACAGCTGATTTATAAACCAGACGAATAGGATTTTAAGATACCCCAAAACTTTGAGCGGCATTAAAATATATTTTAGTGGTAGTAAAATCATTCGCCTGAAATATACGAAAAGTCTATCTCACGGAACAGTTACTACAGGATGTCATTAATATCTGATTTCAATACATCTGCTTTCGGACCATAAATTGCCTGAATACCATTATCTTTCTTTACAAGACCCAGTGCGCCTTCAGCTTTCCATTCAGGCAGTTCTGCTACCTTGGAAGGATCCTTTACTGTTACACGAAGA
>JBGVFN010000043.1:0-3658 GCA_045121095.1 Lachnospiraceae bacterium
GAAATGTCCCGCAGGCAAATGTAAATCCCTGCTCAGCTTCGCCATCGATCCTGAAAAATGTATCGGATGCGGACTGTGTGCGAAGAACTGTCCTGCAGGAGCTATTTCCGGCGAGAAGAAGAAACCTTACACCATCGATACTACTAAGTGCGTGAAGTGCGGCGTATGTATGGATAAATGTAAGAAAGATGCTGTTTATAAGAAGTAAGAACATCGTTGGAGGAAAAAAATATGATTAATGTGACGATTAATGGTATTACTGTTCAGGTTGAACCCGGTTCCACAATTCTGCAGGCAGCAGAAAAAGCCGGTGTGAAAATACCTACTTTATGTTATATAAAAGATCTGTTTCCCGAAGCATCCTGCCGTATGTGTATGGTAGAAATCGAGGGTATGCCCAAACTGGTAACTGCATGTTCTTTCCCCGCAGCGGATGGTAATGTGGTTTACACAGAAAGTGAAAGAGTTATTGAGGCTAGAAAAGGCATTCTGGAGCTGCTGTTATCCAACCATAAGACCAACTGCTTCTCCTGTAAGGCCAATGGTGATTGTAAACTGCAGGATCTGTGCTTCAAATACGGTATTGAAACCTCTTCTTTTGAAGGCGAAAGAGTGGAAAAACCCATTGATGACAGCAATCCGTTCTTTACATACAATCCCAATCTCTGTATTATGTGCCACCGCTGCGTAAATACCTGCCAGAAAATCGTGGGACGCGGTGCGATTGATACAACTAAGAGAGGTTTTGCAGCTACAATCGGTACTGCATTTGGAATCGACTGGAGAAACACCAACTGTGAATCCTGCGGTAACTGTGTACAGGCATGTCCTACCGGTGCGTTAACCATGAAGAGACGTAAAGAATACAGACCCTGGGAAGTGGAAAAGAAAGTTCTTACCACCTGTCCTCATTGTGCAACAGGCTGCCAGTATTATCTGGTTGTAAAAGATGGCAAGATCGTAGATACAGAAGCATACGATGGTCCTTCTAATAAAGGTCTGCTCTGTGTTAAAGGCCGCAGCGGTTGTTTTGACTTCGTTCATTCACCGGAACGTATCAAAACTCCTCTGATCAAAAATAAAGAAACCGGCAAATTCGAAGAAGCAAGCTGGGATGAAGCACTGGATTTGGTAGCATCCAAATTTATGGAAATCAAGAAGAAATATGGTCCGGATTCCCTGGCTGGTTTTGCATGCTCCAGATCACCCAATGAAGATATTTACATGGTTCAGAAAATGGTTCGTACCTGTTTCGGAACCAACAACGTAGATAATTGTGCCCGCGTATGTCATTCTGCATCCGTTGCAGGTCTGGCTATGACGCTTGGTTCTGGTGCAATGACCAACCCTATTGGCGATATTACCAGTGATGTTGATGTTATCTTGCTGGTAGGTTCTAACCCTGAACATGCACATCCTGTAGTAGGTATGCAGATTCGTCAGGCAGTTGCAAATGGTACTAAGCTGATCGTAGCAGATCCTCGTGATATTGATCTGGCGAAGAAAGCAGATATCCATCTGAAATTGAAACCCGGTACCAACGTTGCGTTTGCAAATGGTATGATGAATATATTTATCGAAGAAGGTCTCATCGATAAACAGTTCATCGAAGAAAGAACGGAAGGATTTGAAAAACTGGCTGAAATCGTAAAAGATTACACACCTGAAAAGGTTGCTGAAATCTGCCATATTGATGCAGATCAGTTAAGAGAAGCTGCCCGCATGTACGCAAAAGCTGGTAAAGCTCCTATCATTTACTGTCTGGGTGTAACCGAACATTCAACCGGTACAGAAGGCGTTATGTCCATGTCCAACATGGCAATGATGGTTGGTAAGCTTGGACGTCCCGGATGTGGTGTAAACCCTCTCCGTGGTCAGAACAACGTACAGGGTGCCTGCGATATGGGCGCTCAGCCTGGTGACTTCCCGGGATATCAGAAGGTTGCAAATCCGGATGTGATTGCTAAATTTGAAAAAGCATGGGGCGTTGAATTACCGAAAGAACACGGTACTCACGCTACAGACTGCTTCCCTAAGATGATTACCGGCGAAATCAAAGGTTTGTATATCTACGGTGAAGATCCCGTTGTTACGGATCCTGATACATCACATGTACTGAAAGCATTAAAGAGCCTTGATTTCTTCGTAATTCAGGAATTATTCATGACAGAAACCGCAGAGCTGGCTGATGTCATTCTGCCTGGTGTAAGTTACGCAGAAAAAGAAGGTACCTTCTCCAACACCGAACGTCGTGTACAGCGTGTACGTAAGGCTGTAACTGTAGAAGGCGATATGAGACTGGATACCGATATCATTATCGACCTGATGAATCGTATGGGATATCCTCAGCCTCATCTGACCAGTGCACAGATCATGGACGAAGTTGCATCTCTGACACCTTCTTTCGCAGGTATCAGTCATGAACGTCTGGACAGTGAAGAAGTTGGCGGCAAAGGTCTGCAGTGGCCTTGTACCAGCAAGGATCATCCCGGTACACCCATTATGCACGTTGGTAAATTCTCCAGAGGACTGGGCTGGTTCTATCCCGCAGAATATGTACCCAGTGCAGAACTTCCCGATGAAGAATATCCCATCATTCTGATGACAGGACGTATTCTGTATCACTACACCACAAGAGCCATGACAGGAAAGACTCCCGGTCTTATGGAAATCGAAGGAAAATCTTTCATTGAAATGAACATTGTGGATGCAGAGAAACTGGGAATCAAAGATGGAGATAAAGTAAAAGTATCCTCCAGACGTGGTCAGATTGAATCTACCGCAAGAGTTGGTACAAAGACCTCTCCTGGTGAATCCTGGATGCCTTTCCACTTCCCGGATGGAAATGCAAACTGGCTGACCAATGCAGCTCTCGATAAATATGCACGTATCCCCGAATATAAAGTATGTGCAATTAAGATTGAGAAAGCTTAAAGGATATTAAAAAAGCTTAAAGGATATTAAAAGGCTTAGGAAATACTGAGACGGCTTAAAATATCAATGTTATTAAATAAAAAGGCTCGGTTATTGAAAATTTATTATTAAAAACCACCACATTTATATGAAAAAACAGTAACCGAGAAAATAGTAACTGAAATGGTAACAGTTTAATTCCTTGCTGGAATTACCCCGGAACTGTTACAAAAAGTTAAGAGTATTACTTACTTCCCAAACGTCCCTGCAGAGATGGAAACATGCTGCAGGGACGTTGTTTTATAAATTTCTTACAAATTTCATTCACAAAAATGTAGCAATTTCTTTAGAAAAAGTTCACACATATTTTTCGAATTTTGTATTATACTGTAATAGCGGAAAAAACAATGGTTCAGGAAACACGGAACCTTTTTGGAACCTTATGCGAAAAGTGTACCCAAGGTCTGCAGCGGCTGGTTGAGCGATCAGTTTCTGCAGACTTTGTGTGTATGCTCGTAATTATGTTCTTACGGTCTCAGCAGCAAGTGCTTCGACCTATCCTGAATAGTTACGTATGTTCTTATTTATTGCGATATACAGGTATAACACCAGTTTACAATTTTTGAACTTTTTTAAATCCTGACAAGATATACTTTTCCAGTACCTTGATCAGAACTTTGCTATTTTTGACGGTTTCGAGGAAATTTCCGAAACTGCATAAAATTAAAAATGACTGGATCTGCTG
>JBGVFN010000044.1:0-5796 GCA_045121095.1 Lachnospiraceae bacterium
TGCATTTGAACTGTCTGAACAGTTTGATACACCGGTTATTATCAAGATGTGTACCCGTGTGGCACATTCTCAGAGTGTAGTGGAAACTGGTGAACGTGTGATGCCTCAGCAGAAACCCTACGAGAAAAATATTGCCAAGTATGTTATGATGCCCGGTAATGCAAAACGCCGTCATCCTATTGTGGAAAAACGGACCCGTGCGCTGATCGAACTGGCAGAAGACTGCTATTTTAACCGGGTAGAGATGGGTGACACCAAGGTAGGTATTATTACTTCTTCCACCAGCTATCAGTATGCAAAAGAAGTATTTGGTGACAATGCAAGTATTCTGAAATTAGGTCTCATCAATCCTCTGCCGGAGAAGCTGATCCTGGATTTTGCAGCAAAAGTGGACAAACTGATCATTATTGAAGAGCTGGATCCCATTATTGAAAATCACTGCAAACAGCTGGGTCTGACTGTAACCGGTAAAGACGTACTTCCCATGGAAGATGAATTTTCTCAGAATCTGATTGCAGAGAAGCTGGGAATGGAAATACATACAGGCAAAAAACTGGATGATGTACTGCCTCCCCGTCCGCCCATGATGTGCGCCGGATGTCCTCACAGAGGCATGTTCTATACGCTGTCAAGAAATAAATGTACCGTTTTAGGTGATATCGGATGTTATACCCTGGGTGCAGTTGCTCCTTTAGGTGCCATGGAACTGACTCTTTGTATGGGCGCTTCCATCAGTGCAACGCACGGATTTAACAAAGCCTGCGGTAAGGAAAGTGAAGGAAAAACAGTGGCAGTCATCGGTGATTCCACCTTTATGCACTCCGGTATGACCGGACTTGCCAACGTGGCTTACAATCAGAGTAATTCCACCATTATTATTCTGGATAACTCCATCACCGGTATGACCGGCCACCAGCAGAATCCTACCACCGGTTACAATATTAAAGGTGATCCGGCTGGAAAGATTGATCTGGAAGCACTTTGCCGTGCCATGGGATTTGAACGGGTACGCGTGGTAGATCCTTATAATCTGGCAGAATGTGATGCCGCTGTGAAGGAAGAACTGGCTGTAGATGCTCCTTCTGTTATCATCAGCCGCCGTCCTTGTGTTCTGTTAAAATATGTAAAAGCAAAACCGGCTCTGAAGGTGGATGAAGAGAAATGTACCGGCTGCAAATCCTGTATGCGTCTTGGCTGTCCTGCCATCAGCATTAAAAATAAAAAAGCAGGTGTGGATGCAACATTATGTGTTGGCTGCGGAGTATGCCAGCAACTTTGTAAATTTGACGCATTAAAGACGCAGGAGGTTTGATTATGACGAAAAATATTATGATTGTCGGTGTGGGCGGACAGGGTTCCCTGCTTGCCAGCAAGCTGTTGGGCCATCTGCTTCTCACACAGGGCTATGATGTAAAAGTATCTGAAGTACACGGCATGAGCCAGCGCGGCGGAAGCGTTGTAACTTATGTACGTTTTGGTGAAAAAGTATATTCCCCCATTATTGATAAAGGAGAAGCAGACTTTATCGTTTCCTTCGAAAAACTGGAAGCAGCCCGCTGGGTGGAATATTTAAAAGAAGGCGGACGGATCGTGGTGAATACACAGGAAATCAATCCCATGCCCGTTATCACCGGTGCAGCGGTTTATCCGGAAAATCTGGTGGAAAAGATGGAAGCGCTGGGTATTTCCGTGGATGCCATGGATTGTCTGTCACTGGCAGAACAGGCTGGTTCTTCCAAAGCAGTAAACATTGTGCTTATGGGACGTCTGTCACGCTATTTTGATATCCCTGAGGAAACCTGGAAAGAGGCCATCAGAGCCTGCGTACCTGCAAAATTTGTAGAACTGAATCTGAAAGCATTTGACCTGGGTCGTGCTTAGGACATATAGTGACGGTTGGGTAGGCATTTATGGTACCTTAAAAGGTCAAAAAGGGACATGATGCCGGAGACCGACCTGTCGCAATACATTCGGCTGGCAGATAAGTGCGAAGCTGTCAGCTGGATAAATATGGTGGCTGTGAAGTTACTGAACAGTTGCGAATAATTTAAATACATGGAGGAAAGAAAACATGGGTAATTATTATCAGCCCGAGATTGAAACAATGCCGCTGGAGGAGATCCAGAAACTGCAGAGCGAAAGACTGGTAGCACAGGTAAAACACGTATATGAAAACGTGCCCTACTACCGCGGAAAAATGGATGAAATGGGTGTAAAACCGGAAGATATCAAAGGAATCGAAGACCTGCATAAGCTTCCTTTCCTTACAAAAGATGACCTGCGTGATCAGTATCCTTATGGTCTGCTGGCTGTTCCGCTGTCTGAATGTGTTCGTATCCAGTCCACAAGTGGTACAACAGGCAGACGTGTTGTTGCATTCTACACACAGGAAGACGTTGATTTATGGGATGAATGCTGTGCAAGAGCTATTATGGCAGCAGGCGGAACCAATGAAGATGTATGTCATGTAAGCTACGGTTACGGTCTGTTCACCGGCGGTCCTGGTCTGAACGGCGGTTCTCATAAAGTAGGCTGTCTGACTCTGCCCATGTCATCCGGTAACACAGAGCGTCAGATTCAGTTCATGACAGACCTGGGTTCCACCATCCTTTGCTGTACCCCTTCCTATGCAGCATATCTGGGTGAAGCAATCAACGAACGCGGTCTGAAAGATCAGATCAAGTTAAAAGCAGGTATTTTCGGTGCAGAAGCATGGACAGAAGAAATGCGTCAGGAAATCCAGAACTCTCTGGGTATCAAAGCATATGATATTTACGGTCTGACTGAAATTTCCGGTCCTGGTGTATCTTTCGAATGTGAAGAACAGAAAGGTATGCATATCAACGAAGATCATTTCATCGCAGAAATCATCGATCCCGAAACCGGCGAAGTTCTGCCCGAAGGCGAAAAAGGTGAGCTGGTATTTACCTGTATCACCAAGAAGGCATTCCCTCTGATGCGTTATCGTACCAGAGATATCTGTGTTTTGACCCGTGAAAAATGCTCCTGCGGACGTACTCATGTACGTATGCGCAAGCCCATGGGCAGAAGCGATGACATGCTCATCGTAAAAGGTGTTAACGTATTCCCTTCACAGATTGAAACCGTTCTGCTGGCTAATAATTATCCGCCTCAGTATCAGATTATCGTTGACCGTGTAGGCCATTTCGATACCATTGAAGTCAATGTGGAAATGACACCTGAAATGATGGAAGATACTTCTGTTACCGTTGAAAAGAGAGAAAAGCAGCTGGTAGCAGCGCTGAAATCCATGCTGGGTATTCTGGTTGATGTAAAACTGGTAGAGCCTAAAGCAATCGTAAGAAGCGAAGGCAAAGCAGTACGTATCATCGATAAGAGAAATCTGTATAAAGGTTGATAAGCGATTTCACTGGCTGCTTGATTGATTCGAAGAATTAATCATATAGCTGTTATACAAATCAGCTGAATTTTACAAAAATAAGATAACAGGCACAGGAAAAGAATGGATTATGATTTAAATTTTTTCCTGCTGCCTGTTTTTTGTAGGAATTTTATATTGACGAATAGAGATTTTTGAGTTATAGTATCGCCTGTGACAGCAATTACGAAGTGAAGTCTGCAGGAAAGCGGCATATGCCCACCGAAGGAGTAACACTCTCAGGTTCCCTGTGTGCAGGGTGAAAACTGTGGATGGATCGTATCTCTGGAGACATCCGGCTATAGCCGGAGGCCGAAGGTGCAACAAGCGTTTTACGCTTGAATCTCTCAGGCAAAAGGACAGAGGATGCTTATTTTTGCATTCTTTTTTTGCGTGGAGAGCCAATTTGGCTCTTTTTTTTGCGCTTAATTAGTGTGAGACATACTGGTTATTACAAAAGCATCGCTCTATCTTGCGTTGTATCAGCTGCCACAGTCCCTTGAGGATCACAGTCTATGATAAACTTCGGTGCATGGCATATCGTTTTCATGCACGGAAGGTAACGTAAGGAGAAAAACTATGTGGAAAACAATCAACGACTTATTGGTAACTGTAGATGACCTGGTCTGGGGCGTTCCCCTGATGGTGCTGATCATTGCCGGCGGTGTTCTGCTGACAGCACGTCTGCGTCTGCTTCAGGTTCACAGACTCCCTCTGGCATTAAAATGGATGTTCCAGAATGAAGAAGACGGCGATGGTGAAATCTCCAGTTTTGCCGCTCTGTGTACCGCGTTAAGTGCTACCATTGGTACGGGTAACATTGTCGGTGTAGCAACTGCTGTATGTGCCGGTGGTCCCGGTGCGCTGTTCTGGATGATCGTAGCAGCATTCTTTGGTATGGCTACCAAATATGCAGAAGGCCTTCTGGCTGTTAAATATCGTGTAATCGATGAAAATAATCACAGTCTGGGCGGTCCCTTCTATTACATAGAACAGGGTATGGGCAAGAACTGGAAATGGCTTGCCAAAATGTTCGCATTTTTTGGTGTCTGCGTTGGTCTGTTCGGTATCGGTACATTCAGTCAGGTAAATGGTATTTCCAGTGCAGTGCAGAATTTCTTTGATCCAGATAAAACAAACTGCGTAAATATTCCTTTTCTGGGTGAATATTCCTGGGCAGTTGTTATTTCATCTCTGATCCTGTCTTTCTGTGTGGCAGCAGTACTGATTGGCGGTATCAAACGAATTGCCAGTGTCAGCCAGATTATTGTACCGTTTATGGCAGTTATTTATATTCTGTTCAGCGTGACTCTGATTCTGTTTAACATTACAAATATTCCTGCGGCAATTGTAACAATTGTAAAAGGTGCGTTTAATCCTTCTGCAGTAACCGGCGGTGCTGTGGGTACTATGCTGGTAGCAATGCAGAAAGGTGTAGCAAGAGGTATCTTCTCCAACGAAGCAGGTCTTGGTAGTGCACCCATTGCAGCAGCAGCAGCACAGACAAAGGAACCTGTTCGTCAGGGTCTGGTCAGCATGACAGGTACTTTCATTGATACCATTATTGTCTGTACAATGACTGGTTTATCCATCGTACTGACCGGTGCATGGAAGGTAGAAGGTCTGGAAGGCGTTCAGGTTACAACTTATGCATTCCAGCAGGGTCTGCCTATTCCGGCAACTATTTCCAGTTTTATTCTGATGGTTTGTCTGGTATTCTTCGCGTTTACAACCATCCTGGGCTGGGACTACTACAGTGAACGTTGTCTGGAATATCTCACCGGCGGCAATCAGAAACCCATCATGATCTATCGTTGGCTGTATATTTTTGCGATTTTCATCGGACCTTACATGACTGTAAGCGCAGTATGGACAATCGCAGATATTTTCAACGGTCTGATGGCACTGCCCAACATGATCGCACTGTTTGCACTCAGCGGTGTCGTTGCAAAAGAAACAAAAGATTTCTTTCAGAAAAATAAAAATCTGAAATAAAAAATGAGAATAAAAATCTGAAATAGAAAATGTCCTTTTTGCTGGACAAGGGAATCTGGCAAAAAGGGCATTTTTTGTATGTATTCTACTATGGGTTGACTTGTTGAGAAAAGTGGTTGGTGATATAATGATTCAAACACGCTGTAGGGAGTGTAAAAGATTTAATGGATGTTTTTGGGGTGCAGTTTCTAAAAGAGACGGTATATTCAATATTTTCTTAAGAAAGGAGATTTTGTGAGATATAATACAGAGTACGTAAAACAGCAGTTTCGTAAAGGAAAACGGATGAAATATGTTTTTTTCTGGGGACATACTGAAAAGCCAGGGGAAGTAACGAAGGCCTGTTTTAGTCAGTGGTATGACTGCAGATTTGAAGTGGACGGCGTGGTATATCATACTGC
>JBGVFN010000045.1:0-9941 GCA_045121095.1 Lachnospiraceae bacterium
TCGGTTCGTCCAGAATCAGCACATCTGCACCTCTGTAGAGAACTTTCAGAATTTCAACTCGCTGCTGCATTCCTACAGAAATATCTTCAATTTTTGCATCAGGATCGATGCTCATATTGTAGCGTTTCGATAATTCAAGGATTTTTGCCTTTGCTGTTTCTTTATCCACTACAAGCCCCTTGGTAGGCTCCATTCCTAAAATAATATTGTCCGTAACTGTAAATGGCTGAATCAGCATGAAATGCTGATGTACCATACCAATACCTCTGTCAATTGCATCTTTTGGACTGTTGAAGTTTACCGGTTCCCCATTTAAATAAATCTGGCCGCTGGTAGGTTTGTATAAACCGCAAAGTACATTCATCATTGTACTCTTTCCAGCTCCATTCTCTCCAAGGAGTGCATGAACCTCTCCTTTATGTACGGTCAACTGAATATTGTCATTTGCTGTAAAATCACCGAATTTTTTTGTAATGTCTTTCATCTGAATGACTACCTGACTTTCGTCCATGTGACTTACTCTACCCAAAATTACCGCCTCCTTCTTTAGATGATGATTATTTCTTCAAACCCATAAGTTTTTAGGATGTCAGCAAGCTCTTCAAGGTAAGTCTTCCCCGGCACCTGATAGTGTGCGTACTCTTCCCTCACTCCCATAGGTCTGTAAGCAATCAGTTTGATCCTGAATTTTTGTATCTTTAAATACGGAGCCAAAAATTCTGCCATCTGTGTGATGCTTGATCTCGTATCATACAGATCAGGAACAATGACTGCCCTTACTTCATATAATTTTCTATTTTCTGCAAGATAAACCGCATTTTTCAAAACAATTTCGTTCTTTTCATCGGTCACTCTCACATGATCTTCATTTTTAAATGCCTTGATATCCAGCATGACACCGTCTGTCACTTCCAAAAGCTCCGGGTATTCCCAAAATGGAATGGTCCCGTTGCTGTCGATCATGGTATTTAACCCGTCCGCTTTGGCAAGTTTAAAAAGTGCTTCCAGATAGTCCGGCCTTAACATGCATTCCCCACCGGAAACTGTCAGTCCACGGATGAAGGGAATCTGTTTTTTTACTTTTTGATAACATTCCTCCGGCGTCATAAGCGCGGTTCTTGGAGAACTGTCATTTGGGCAGACATGAATGCAGGTGTCACACTGTACACATTTTTCCGGATGATAAATGACTTTTCCATCAGCACTCTTTTCCAGTGCTCCTTCCGGACACTGTTCTGCACAGATGCCGCAGTTTACGCAAAGTGCCCTTGTTTCCGGATTATGGCAGTATTTACAGTTAATATTACAGCCCTGTAAAAACACTGCGGTGCGGTTTCCCGGACCATCCACACTGCTGAACGGAATGATCTTATTTACAACCGCCTGCATTATCGTACCTTTCTTTCAGGGACATGTCCGTTCTCAAAAGCACCCTTTGCAAGTGCTGTCGTATCCAGCAGTACTGCATTTCCTGCCATCAGTTTTTCTACGTCAGATCTCTTTGCCAGATAACCAGTCACTCGGATCACATCACTGTCACTTCCAAAGAAGGAAAGGTATCTGATTTCCTTTTGGAAGGAACCTTTTACGATGTCCAGCACGTATTCCGGATTTTTATGTACAGTCATATCAATCGGGAAGATATCTCCGGTTCCTGATGGGAAATATTTATGGAATTTATTCATGACCATCAGCTGATCAATCAGTTCTTCCGGCTCTTCCCCGATCGGAATTCTCGTACCCGGAGTCACATCCACATCCTCCGCAATGCCAACCTGTGCATGTAAAAGGAAATGTCCGTCTGTAATCTCACAATAAGGATTTGTATGATTTCGATTGAATTCATCGATCAGATCCATGATTTCCACGCCTAACTGATTGGCATTTTCATCATGACCAAAGCGTCCCTTTCCTCCCTCCTTTTCAAGGAGAATGTTGACGCAGTCTGCGAGACCTACCAGACCATACATGGCTGTAAAACGGTCTCTGTGAATAAATCCTTCCTTTGCAAGGAAGTTATTTTCAAAAAATCCACTCTCTTCCACTTCAAAACGGATGCGCGCATCCATGTATCTCGCCATGATATCCATGACATATGGGAGCTGATTTTCTTTAAAATCTTTGATATCTTTTGATCTTTTTGCAATGTTTCCAAGAATCAGACGGCAAAGCGTATAAGAGCCACCGCCCACCGGCAGACCATTATAACAGCTTGCGATCACATAATTTTCTGACAGCTCTTTTTTGAACATTGCATGATTTGCGAAGCTCGGCTTTGCGGTCTTTAATGCACATTCTACTGCTGCTGTACCAAAAGCATCATCCGTGATGCCTTCTTCATATTTCAGAGAAATATTCGGAACTGCACACTCTAATTCTTTTTCTGCTTCTAAAATCAGGTATCCGGCCTTTGTAGGTTCTGGTCCTAAATTGGCATGGGCAAAGGAATCCAAAATAGTTCTGTCCATATGCATCAGAAACATTTTGATCATTCGTTTCGCCTGTTTCTCCGGAACCGTATCAATGTACGGTTCCAGAAGTTTATCAAGTGCACCTACAAATACCGGAAAATTTGTGATGCTTGGCACATGTTTATAAAATATAAGCAAATTATTTAATGCATCATAAAGGTCTGTTGGCGGTTCCAGCTGAAGGAATTTACTTCCCTCTTTCATAAATTTCTCATAATCAGGAATGACATATCTTGGGCGCATTGGCGCATGTCCTTCAAAGAGATCACAGATGCATTTTTCTTCAATTCCAGGACTAAGAAGCTCTTCTAATCCTTCCGGCAGATCAAGTACCTCCAAAAGTGAATCTGCTGCGGTCGCCATATTGCAGACCTTCTGCTCATGGGTCAGCACAGGACTTTTTATAATCTCCAAAATTTCATTTCTTGTCTCATTGACTCTTTCCATTGATATGTCTCTCATATGATTTTCCCCCTAAAACAACCGTTCTCCGCAAAATTATCTGCTGATGACTAATCTAACTGGTAAACATCGCCATAAACTGCTTCAAAAGCTTCTTTTCCATCCGGTACAACGATTTCTCCGGAAA
Organism: Lachnospiraceae bacterium; assembly: GCA_045121095.1. Classification (GTDB taxonomy): domain Bacteria; phylum Bacillota; class Clostridia; order Lachnospirales; family Lachnospiraceae; genus TWA4. The sequence goes on from JBGVFN010000045.1 coordinate 3,061, forward strand.
GAATTTTTTCTTCTACTTCCGCAACTGCTTCTACAACTTCATCTGGAAGTAAATCTGTAGTTTCTGCAATACCAACACCTTCATTTGTGATATCAAATACTGCGATACCACCTTCTAATGTACCGTCAACTAATTCACCAACGGTTGCATATACCGCATTATCAACTCGTTTTAATGCAGATGTGATCACTGTATCCGGAGCAAGATAGCTCTGGTCAGAGTCTACACCGATTGCCATGATACCTTTCGCCTGACATTCAGAAATAACACCTGTACCTGTTGCACCTGCTGCATGGAATACAATATCAGCACCATTTGTTACAAAGTTTGTTGTAAGAGTAGATCCCATTGCAGGATCACCGAAGCTGTTCGCATTACCCTGCTGAATTGTGATTTCAGGATTTGCGTCGATGGCACCTGCACAGTAACCATATCCAAATAAGTTCATGTTGTCACTTGCCATACCAAGTACAAGACCGATATTGTTCTTTTCTGTCATAAGACCTGCTACATATCCTACAAGATAAGAAGCCTGTTCCTGTTTGAATGTCAGACAGGTAACATTTTCAAGGTCTGCACAGGTAGAATCATCAATGATCGCGAATTTTACATCTTCGTTTGCTTCAGCTGCTGCTCTTGTAGCATCTGCTAAAAGGTAACCAACGCTGATGATCAGGTCATATTCTTCATCTACAAATGTTTCAATGTTTGGAGCATAGTCTGAATCTGCTGCAGAAGATAAATAGTTGATTTCTACACCAAAATCTTCTTTTGCTCTCTGTAAGCCTTCCCATGCGGACTGGTTAAAGGACTGGTCTTCTACACCGCCTACGTCTGTAACCAAACCTACTTTGTAAGTTTTATTTTCTGCTGCAGCTTCTTCTCCATCTCCGCCGCCACATGCTGTTAATGACACGATCATCATAGCTGTCATTAATAATGCAAAAAGTTTCTTTTTCATTTGATTTTCTCCTTTTTTATACAAATTCTTTTACTTTTTCATAAATGCTTTTAGCATCCAGACCATATTTTTGAATCAGCTGTGCTGCCGGACCGGATTCTCCGAATACATCATTGATACCGATCTTTAACACTTTTGCTGACTGTAACTGTGCGAGCACATCACACACTGCACTTCCAAGTCCTCCGATTACGGAATGTTCTTCCACAGTTACGACTTTCCCTGTTTTCGCAGCTGATTCAATGACAGCCGCTTTATCTAATGGTTTGATGGTGTGCATATTGATGACTTCTGCATCAATTCCATCATTTGCAAGCATTTCTGCTGCTTCTAAGCTTTCTGCTACAGTAAGACCGGAAGCAATGATTGTTACGTCTTCACCCTCGCGAAGTGTGATTGCTTTTCCGATTTCGAACTCATACCCTTCATAATCATTGATCACCGGAACTGCAAGTCGGCCAAATCTTAAATAAACCGGACCCTCGTGGTGATAGGCTGCTTCTACTGCTGCTTTTGCTTCAACATCATCGGAAGGATTGATGAGAACCATTCCCGGAATGGTTCTCATCAGCGCAATGTCTTCATTACACTGGTGAGTTGCACCGTCTTCTCCTACAGAGATTCCTGCATGAGTTGCACCGATTTTTACGTTTAGTTTTGGATAACCGACAGAGTTACGAACCTGTTCAAAGGCTCTTCCTGCTGCAAACATTGCAAAGGAGCTTGCAAATGGCACTCTGCCAGTTGCCGCTATGCCAGCTGCAACACCCATCATGTTACATTCTGCGATACCGCAGTCAATGTGTCGTTCCGGGAATGCCTTTTTGAACACCCCTGTTTTAGTTGCGCCTGCAAGGTCAGCATCCAGAACAACTACATCATCATATTTTTTACCAAGTTCAGCCAAAGCATTACCGTAACTTTCTCTTGTCGCAATTTTCTTTACATCTGACATAATGCTTCCCCCACTTTCTCAAGGTCCTTCATCGCAATTTCATACTGCTCATCATTTGGCGCAGCCCCATGCCATGCTGCCTTGTCTTCCATGAAGGAAATGCCCTTGCCTTTGATCGTCCTGGCAATGATTGCTGTCGGCTGTCCTTTTGTCTCTCTTGCTTCCTTAAATGCTGCATCAATTTCATCAAAATTGTGACCATCAATATTAATTACATGGAAATTAAATGCCTCAAATTTTTTATCGATCGGATATGGAGAATTCACTTCTGAAATTGCCCCGTCGATCTGAAGGTTGTTGTTATCAACGATCACTACCAGATTGTCCAGTTTTCTGTGAGCAGCCAACATTGCGGCTTCCCATACCTGACCTTCCTGAATTTCACCATCCCCAAGAAGTGTGTAGACCCTAAAAGAATCTCCATAAATCTTTGCGGAAGCTGCCATTCCGACTGCTGCTGAAATTCCCTGTCCCAAAGATCCGCTTGACATGTCAACCCCCGGAATATGCTTCATATCCGGATGCCCCTGTAAGTAAGAACCTGTTTTTCGAAGTGTCTTTAAATCTTCCACTGGGAAAAATCCTCTGTGTGCCAGTGTGGAATAATATCCGGGAGCTGTATGTCCTTTGGATAACACAAATCTGTCACGATCTGCTTTCTTTGGTTCCTTAGGATCAATATTCATCTCTTCAAAATAAAGATAAGTATAAATATCTGCCGCTGATAAGGAACCACCCGGATGACCGGATTTCGCACTGTGGACTGCTGTCACAATGCCTTTACGAATTTCATTCGATGTTTTGATTAATTCCAACTTATTCATAACTACTCTCTTATTCTCCAAATACCGCTTTGTAATCTGCCTGGAATTTCGCAATCCCTGCATCTGTCAGAGGATGCTTTGTCATTGTTTCAATGACTGAATAAGGAACGGTTGCAATGTCTGCACCTGCCAATGCACAATCTGTTACGTGAATCGGATTACGAACACTTGCTGCGATGATCTCTGTTTCGATTCCCGCCACATCAAAGATTTCTGCAATTTCTCTGATCAAGTCAACTCCTCTAACAGAAATGTCATCTAAACGCCCTAAAAATGGTGAAACAAAAGTCGCACCCGCCCTTGCTGCTAAAAGCGCCTGATTTGCTGTAAAGATTAAAGTAACGTTTGTCTTGATTCCTTCTTTTGTTAACTGTTTACATGCCTTTAAACCTTCTACAGTCATTGGAATCTTGACCACCATATTCGGATGAATCTTTGCGATTTCTCTTCCTTCTTCAATCATGCCTTCCGCATCTACAGTTGTGGCTTTTACTTCACCACTAATCGGCCCATCTACGATAGAAGCAATCTCAGCGATCACTTCTTCAAATACACGTCCTTCTTTTGCAATGAGAGATGGATTGGTGGTTACACCAGAGATCACACCCATATCATTTGCTTTTTTAATGTCTTCGACCTTTGCTGTGTCGATGAAAAATTTCATGCCGCGCATACCTCCCTGTGCTTTTTTTCTCTTATTTCGTGCGTCATTTTTACTGTAAGCAGATTGTATAATTTAAATTCTTTTACCAAAACGACATTTGGCAGTTTTTAACTATTGCGTTCAAAATTCAACACTTTTCACAAACACATCCAATAAATTTTAAGCTATTTCACCAAATACATTGTAAATAATTAACAATTAAATAAAAGCACGCAGGACACTGGCTTCCCAGTGTCCTGCGTGCTTTGTATATACGTTTTCCCACATAGCAAAAGAGGGATTTCTCCCTCTTCGCATGGAAATATGGAGTTAAGGAAAAGAACATTTAGCTTAGACTTTTAGCAATTCTACTATTCATTGTACGGTTATGCCTAAAACACCTTTCAAAGTGTCATAGGGGGAGTTATTCTTTTCCTTTGACATCCTTATTCTACTTTTTTTGCTTTCCAATGAAAACGCCATTTGTCTCATTTTGAAAAATTTTTATGACAAATTTTCAGGTCCAAATCCCATTGGAAACAAATCCTTTAATTTAAAGATTTCATACTTTTCCGGACTGATGGCAAGAATGACCTCAAAGGTTTCCGGATTGCAGAATTCCATCATGACCTGTCGGCACACTCCGCAAGGTGCTACATAATCAGTCAAAGGACCTTCTTTTCCTCCAACCACACAGATTGCGCGAAAATCCATGACTCCTTCACTGACTGCCTTAAAAAATGCAGTACGCTCTGCACAGTTACATGGAGTATACCCCGCATTCTCAATATTGCAGCCGGTATAAATCGTTCCATTTTTTGCAAGCAGCGCTGCTCCGACTCTGAAACCTGAATAAGGAACATAGGAGAACGCCCGCATGTCAATGGCTTTGCAAATCAGCTCTTCTATTTGTAATGCTGTCAATGCTTCCATATCTTATTTATCCTCTTTAATCAGATTTCTAATCGCTTCTACTGCAACCTGAATTGCCAGATCGGTATCGTGAACAACCGGATTTTCCATTCCCAGTTTTTCTCTTTCCTGATTTGCCACTACCAAAAAGCATGATCCTGCACGTACGCCCAGATAGTTTGCTACAATAAACAGGGCTGCAGATTCCATTTCAGAAGCAAGACATCCCATTCTTTTCCATGCTTCCCATTTATTTACCAGTTCATAGCTTACCGGTTTTGTTTCCGGTTCATGCTGCCCATAGAAAGCGTCTTTACACTGAACGACACCCACATGATATGGTACATTTTTTTCTTTTGCTGCTGTAACCAGAGCATTCGCAACATTCAGATTTGCAACCGCCGGGAATTCAATCGGCGCATATTCCTTACTTGTTCCTTCCATACGAATCGCACCTGTAGAGATCACTACATCCCCACTCTTTACATCTAACTGCATTCCGCCGCAGGTTCCGATTCTAATAAAGGTATCTGCACCCGCTTTTACCAATTCTTCCATTGCAATAGACGCAGATGGACCGCCGATACCAGTAGAAGTCACACTGACCTTGACACCATCCAGGTAACCTGTATAAGTTACATATTCTCTGCTGTCTGCTACCAGCTGCGCATCATCAAAATATTTGGCAATCTTTGCACAGCGTTTTGGATCTCCCGGTAAGATAACATATTTTCCAACGTCTCCCTCGCCCACCTGAATGTGATACTGTTTGCTTGCATCTTCTGAATAATTCATACATTATTCCCCCATTTTATTTATTTTATTATCAACGAGCTCCTTCAATATTAAATATTGTTCACGCGTCAAAACAATGTCCCATCCGGACCTCGTGATATTTCCTTTTTCTTCTAATTCTTTTAAAACTCTGGTAATCGTTCGCTCCGACAATCCTGTAGTCTCCATAAAATCCTTCCGGCTAAGATAAATCTTTGATTTTCCATTCTCCGAATAAACCTCATACATTCTGATCAGTACCAGTGCCATACGTTCCGTTGCCTTTAAAAGTACATTCAAACGTTCTTTTCTCGCCTGCTCTGTCAGGTAACGTCCCGTCTCCTTTGTCTGCATTTGAAATGCATTCATATCACTTCTGAGCCATTTTTCAAATTGTTTACTGCCAATCTTTAAAAACGTACAGTTCTCTGCGGTAATCAGTGTTGTCATATATTTTTCCATTTCTCCGATAATTTCCAGTGCTCCCATTACCTTTACCGGACGGAACTGAAAAAATCCATACACCATCTCACGTACCCTGTAATCCACCGCAATAATGCTTCCTTTAATCAGAACATACACCTTATCTGCTTTTTCTCCCTCTTCAATAAAAGTAGTTCCTTTTTTCAGATGAACTACCTGAAAGGAATCCAAAATCCAATCCGGTGCATTTTTTAAATATTGTTTCAAATAATCCTGTGTTGCTTTATCACACTTTTCCAGTGCCCTTTTTATCTCGCTCATTTTGTTCTCCGTATCATGTAGTATTGCTGTCCGTACATTTTTTATAACATAGAGGCATCTCTATCCAAAGGACATTTGGCAGTTTTTCAAAATCAAAAAAAGACATCACAGATGCTTTTTACATCTGTGATGTCTCTTATTGTTCACTTGATTCATCAATTCTTTCTCCAAGTGATTCTTTAATTTTCTCATATTGCTCAAAGGTCATGACCACATCCCAGCCCTTTCTGGAAATCATTCCCTTCGCCTCATAATCCTTTAAGATTCTGGTCACAGTTCTTTCCGAAAGACCTGTGGTTTCCACAAATTCTTTTCTACTTATACAGATTGTCGTCGTTTCGTTCTCTGCATACAGCTCATAAAGCCTAAGCAGCATGACTGCAACTCTTTCTGTGCCGCTAAGCAAAACATTTAGCCGCTCTTTTCGCACCTGCTTTAAAAGATACCTCTCGATTCTAGATGCCTGCATCCGATAAGCATTCAGATCTTCATTTAACCAGCGTTCATAGATTTTTCGACTGGCTTTTAACATCACACAATCGTCCAGTGTATCTAAGGTTGCCATATAAAGATCCATTTCTCCAATGATTTCCATCGCACCAAATACTTCCACCGGATACCACACATAATGTCTGTACACAATGTCAAATACTCTGTAATCAATTGCCCTTACACGACCTTTTAACAGGATGTAAATAGAATTTGCTTCCTCTCCTTCTTCAACAAAAGCTGTCTCAGCCGGAACATTTAAGATCTGAAAGCTGTCTATCAGCCAATCTGGTGCATTGGCAAAATATCGTTTTAAATATTCCTGTTCATCACAGGGCAAGCTTTTGATCAAGGTCTCTAAGTTTCCCATGCTATTTTCCCTTTTTTCATTAGTAACCGTACAATTTTAACCGTTATTAATATATTAGCAAAGGATTGTCAGTTTAAAAAGGACATTTGGCAGAATTTTTATTCAAAAAACATTAAGGAAATATCATTAAATAAAATCAGCACCATCAGCGCCATCAGCACCGTAAAGCCTGCCATATGAATGTATCCTTCTATCTTTTCCGGTACACG
>JBGVFN010000046.1:0-4628 GCA_045121095.1 Lachnospiraceae bacterium
AATACCGTGTCAAGCTTGCTTGTAAACGGTATTTTGGGCAGAAAATCGTATTTGGCGTTTAGCCAAATGAATAATTTTCGAAGAAAATTATGAATGCTTGCTGAATTTATTCAAGACAGTTCAGCAAGGCTGAACTGTTACGATTTTTTTAATCATCCGACGGAAAAGCTGTCGTACTGCGGCAGCTTTTCTTATATATGGAGGAAAAGATGCTGGAACTGAAAGATTTAAAAGGAGTCGGTGTACAGACCTTAAAAAAGCTGCAAAATGCGGGCATTGAGACAGTAGAAGATCTGATTTCCTGGTATCCGAGGGATTATACTACCTATGAGCCGGCTATTTCTCTGGAAATGCTGCAGGAGGAAAAGATTGTAACGGTTCACGGTCATTTTTTGAATCCGCCCGTTACCAGAAGATTTCGCGGACAGCAGATTACTACGGGGACTTTTGTGGATGATACAGGGAAAATTACGGTGAACTGGTATCATATGCCCTATATCGTATCTTCTGTTTCAAATGGATGGATTTATTTGCGCGGAAAGATTATGAAAAAAGGAAGACAGTGGGTTTTGTATCAGCCGGCAATTCTCAATGATGAACAGTATGAGACGGTATTAAATCGTATGCTGCCCATTTATCCTTTGAAGACAGGGCTGACCAACAAGCTGATGCGTTCTCTGGTGACACAGTGTCTGGAACGGTCAGAATTGACCCGTGAGTATCTGCCTTTGGCTTTTCGACGGACATATCAGCTGGCAGAAGCCATTTATGCGGTAAAAAACATTCATTTTCCAGACAGCAGACACGATATGCTTCTGGCCAGAAAACGGCTGGTTTTTGACGAGTTTTTCTTTTTCATGATGTCGGTGCGGGAGCTAAAAGAACAGAAGCAAAAAAGCAGGAATACGTTTGTGTTTGAAAAACAGGAAGCAGGACAGAAGCTGCTGAAAAGTCTGCCCTATGGTCTGACAAATGCCCAACTGCGTACGTTGGAAGAAATTTATCAGGATATGGAATCCGGCCATCTTATGAACCGGCTGGTACAGGGCGATGTGGGCTCCGGTAAAACCATTGTGGCGCTGCTTGCCATGCTGCGTGCAGCGGAAAATGGCTATCAGAGTGCGCTGATGGCACCTACCGAGGTTCTGGCAGCACAGCATTATGAATCCTTTTGCAGTCTGTTTGCAGCCTGTGGTTTGAATTTCCAGGTGACTTTACTGACAGGAAGTATGACGGCCAAACAAAAACGTCTGGCCTGTGAAAAAATTGCTGCTCATGAGACGGATATGATCATAGGAACCCATGCGCTGATTCAGGAAAAAGTGCTTTATGATCAGCTGGCACTGGTCATTACGGATGAACAGCATCGTTTTGGTGTGCGTCAGAGAGCGGTTTTTGCAGAAAAGGCAGGAATAGAAAGCAAACCACATGTGCTGGTTATGAGTGCCACTCCCATTCCACGGACACTGGCTTTGATCTTATATGGGGATCTGGACATTTCTGTCATCGATGAATTGCCTGCCAATCGGATTCCCATTAAAAACTGTGTAGTGAATGAAAGTTATCTGCCAAAAGCCTATGCTTTTATTGAAAAAGAAGTACGCAAAGGGCGTCAGGCTTATGTGATCTGTCCCATGGTGGAGGAAAGTGAACAGATTGAAGCGGAAAATGTAACGGATTATACAGAAAAACTTCGTAAAATTCTGCCTCAGGATATGCAGATTGGCTGTTTACATGGTAAAATGAAAGCAAAGGAAAAAAATGAGATCATGCAGGCATTCGCCGGTCATGAACTGGATATTCTTGTATCCACTACCGTTGTGGAAGTGGGTGTGAATGTTCCCAACGCCACGGTCATGATGATTGAAAATGCAGAGCGGTTCGGTCTGTCTCAGCTGCATCAGCTGCGCGGGCGTGTGGGACGTGGTGCGCATCAGTCTTATTGCATTTTCATGGATCGTTCCGGCCGGACCGAAAAAAGCAGGCGCCTGGAAGTGCTGGAAAAATCCAATGATGGCTTTTTTATTGCTTCAGAAGACCTGAAACTGCGGGGGCCAGGTGATTTCTACGGTGTGCGCCAGAACGGCCAGCTGCAATTTGTTCTGGCAGATATTTATACGGATGCAGCGATTATGAAGCAGGCCAGAGAAGCCGCGGATGCGGTTTATGAGCGGCAGGTGGATATGACTGAGGAAGAACAGAAGCAGCTTGAGAAGTTGTTGGATGCTTATCAGGAACGGGCAGCTGCGGCAGATGTACCGCTTTGATTTAGCGTGAAAGAAAGGAGTAGAAAAATGGAAAATTGTTCAAGCTTTTTTGCAAACAAGGATTGCGAGTATTATCCCTGTCATCCGGGACTGAAAGAATTTAACTGCCTGTTTTGTTATTGTCCCATGAATTATGCGGAAAAATGCCCGGGTAATCCGGAATTTATCCGGACAAAGGATGGACGGATTATCAAAAACTGCATGAATTGTGATTTTCCCCACAGACCGGAAAATTATGAGAAAATCATTCAGTTCATGAAGAAAAAAATGCCTGTTTTTGAAGAACATGTTTTGGAAAAACAGAAATCCGAATAAAACAACAGCCAGCATTTTTTGATATGCTGGCTGTTGTTTTATCATAAGATCACTTATTCTTCTTCATTATCTTCTTCGGCAGGTTCTTCCGGAGCCGGTGCAGGTTCTGCGCTGCCATTAATGGATGCCATAAATGCATCGTGGTTGGAGGCAATCACCTCATAGCGCTCCTGCATAGCTGCCAGATACTGTTCAAAAATACCTTTTGTGGTAGTAATATTTTCTTCATAAAGATCACGAAGACTGCCCATGGCACTGCTGGTATAGCCGATGGCAGATTCTTTGAAGCTGTTGGCTTCCCGAATGGACTGATTGAGGATTTCCTGTGCCTGCTGCTGAGCCTGGAAAATAATTTCATTGCCCCGGTCAATTGCCTGCTGTACGATTTCATGTTCATCGATCAGTTCATCGGTTTTTACTCTTGCATCATCCAGAAGCTTATCAGCCTGGGTCTTTGCATCGCTGATGATTGCTTCTTTATTGTTTACGATTTTTTCGCTGCGCTGGATCACTTCAGGCATGCACATGCGCAGTTCAGCCAGAAAATCATCAATGGCTCCGCGTTCCACCACAATTTTACGGTTTCCGGAAAATGCCTGTATCTTACAGCTGTCAATATATTGTTCCATCTCGCTGATAAGCTGTTCAATTCGATTCATGTTGATTCCTCCAATTTTATCTGCAGACAATCCGGATTCATGACCGGACTGTCACATTTTTGCAAAGATTGCTTCTTTTGTCTGAAGAATAATTAAGAATACTTTTTTTCCAGTTCTTCCGCAATAAAAGGAGGCACGAAAGAACTGAGATCACCGTGGAAAGCGGCTACCTCACGAACCGTACTGGAACTGAGATATCCATATTTCATATCAGTGGTTACAAAAACAGTGTCCAGATCAGGTGCCAGAAGACGGTTGGTCTGTGACATCTGAATTTCGTATTCAAAGTCTGTGACTGCCCGCAGACCGCGGACAATGATATGACAGTCATTTTCTTTTGCAAAATCCACCAGAACCCCGGAATAGGATTTGACCTCCACATTGTCCAGATGGCTGACTGCCTTTTCTATCATTGTAATCCGTTCTTCCAGAGAAAACAAGGGTTTTTTTCTGGGATTATGGAGAATTGTAATGATCAGATGATCAAAAATCCGGGAAGCCCGTTCGATCAGTTCCAGATGACCATAGGTAATCGGATCAAAGCTGCCCGGGTAGATTGCTTTTTTCATAAGTTTAAGATTCCTTTGTCTGTTTTCTAATAAAAATATGTTTATTGGTTTTGTATTTTTTCTCACGGACCAGTTCATAACCCAGATCTGAGAGGTAATCCAGTGTGGTGTTCAGAGACGCTTCCACAATGATCAGGGTATATTCGTCTGCCAGAGGGCTGTCCTTTAATAAAGTAAGCACCTGTTTTTCGTACTCATGGCCATAAGGCGGATCCATAAAAATAATATCAAAAACATCTTCCTTGGAAGCAAGTCCCGGCAAAAGCAGGAACAAATCCCCCTGATACAGGGTGGAGTGATCTTCCAGACGTGTGTTGTGCAGATTCAGGCGGACCATATCAGCTGCTTTGGGATTCTGTTCCATAAATACAACCTGTGAAGCGCCACGGCTGGCGGCCTCGATTCCGATTGCACCGCTGCCGGCAAACAGATCCAGAAAACGGCAGCCGGGAATATCACTCTGCAGGATATTAAACAGAGTCTCCTTGATTCGATCCTGTGTAGGTCTTGTATCCAGACCTTCCAGCGTTTTCAATGGAATACTTCTTGCACTACCGGCTATTACTCGCATAAAAATACCTCACAAATGAAAAGGTAACAGTTCAATTTTGCTGAACTGCCCTGAATAGATAAAAATGTTAATCTTAATTATTATAATATTATTTTTTTAGGGTGGCAACTATTTATTTCCAGAAGTTTAGGAGTAAGTTTAGAAATATTGTAACAGTTCAGCTTTGCTGAACTGTCTTGAATAAATTCAGCAAGCATTCATAATTTTCTTCGAAATACCTGTTATTAGAAACACTTTACTATTTTAG
>JBGVFN010000047.1:0-21626 GCA_045121095.1 Lachnospiraceae bacterium
CATATGAGTATATCTCCTTTAGGTGGATTGGTATTTAGTTTCTAGGCAATTCTATTTTACCATAAACCTTGAGGAGATATTTTATTTTTACAACAAAAAAATGCCGTATTTATGCGGCTTTTGGCGTTTCGCAAACGCCTAGATATTACTTCATAAGAAAAGGAGAGAATTGTTTGTTATCTATTGTAAGAGAAAAGGAATCTGCAAACAAATAATGAAAAATGAGTAACATTCAGTAAAGGAAATACAGTTACTTATATCGTTGCAGAGTAGAGTTGGAATGAAAGCGAAGAACATGCCTGGTAAATACCGCATGTTTATTTTTCGTGTCTTCATGGGCAAGTCTACCCTTGTCATCAGTGATTACACTGATGAATCTGTCTTACAAGATGCTTACAATTTCTTATGGTAATAGATGTTGTGTCTGTTTATGTTTTGCCGTAGTGAACCATATCGGTCTTCAGTGAATAAAAGGATCATGTATCCTTTTGTCTGCTGAGTGAATATTATGGTGCGGTGGAATAATCATGCTGAAGGCAGCTATACGTAATGATACGCGAAAGACCATGGGAAATCTGACTTTTAAGGCAGATCCCATGGTCTTTTTGCGTATTTATATTTGAAAAACATATTACCTATTTGAAAAACACATTATCTATTTGATAAACAGGAGGAAAAAATGAGAAAGATTATTGCAATGAATGAAACATATAAAGAAAGTTCCCTGGAATTTGTAGATACAGTATTTACCGAACACAGCGGTGCAGAGGAGGGGGAGCTTGTTCGGTGTCTGGTGGCGGAAATTCGAAGCAAACGGTTCTATATTCCGGAATTGGAGCTGATTACTGTGGATGAAAAGGGGGAAATCATTGGTTATGCCATGTTCTCGGCTTTTCATTTACAGGGCAAATATGAGCAGGAATTGCTGCTGTTATCTCCGGTTGGAGTAAAAACCTCTTTGCAGCGCCAGCATATTTCAAAAGAAATGATTGAGTATGGTTTTGAAAAGGCAAAGAAGATGGGATTTAAAGCAGTCATCGTAGAAGGAAATCCGCAGAATTATCGTGCCAGAGGTTTTATGACTTCATCCGATTATGGGATTATTCCGGGTGAGAGTGTACATTTGCCGGGGATCGAATGTCTTATGGTAAAAGAACTGGCAGAGGGTGCTTTGGATGAGATTGCAGGAATTGTGGAGTATAGCGATTATGAATCGCTGATGTAGTAGTTTAGAGCGGTGGAATGGAGCTTAAAATGGATACTAAAAAAACAGAAAAGATTATAGAATTTGACAAAATAAAAGAGTTGTGGTGTACATTTGCCATGACGGAGACGGCAAAACAAAAAATTTATCAAATGGAGCCATATCTGTCAGAGACGGAATTGGCGGCAAGGCTGCGGGAAACGGGCGAGAGCAGAAAAATGATTGAAATCTGTGGCAATCCACCGGTGATTTCCATGGCTGGGACAAATGAATTGCTGGAAATTGCAGAGAAGGGTGCTTGTCTGTCTGTGGAGGAACTGCTGAACGTGGGCAGTATGCTGACCGGAGTCAGTCGGATGAAACAGTATTTGAAAAAGGGAATTTCTTATGAAATTCCGCTGGCGTATTATGAGGAAAATCTGGAATCGCTGGAATATGTACGGGAAGAAATCGCGGTTACCATTGTAAATGAAGCGGTCAGCGATCATGCGTCGAAATTGTTAAAATCCCTGCGTATGGATATTGCTTTGGCAGAGGATAAAATGCGGGAAAAGGCAGAAGCGGCAATTCGAAGTAATAAAAAATATGTATCCGATCAGTTTATTACCATGCGAAGCGGTCATGTCTGTATTCCTGTGAAGAAAGAGTATAAAAGTCAGATTTTGGGCAATGTAATTGACAAATCTTCCACTGGAAACACGATTTTTTTGGAACCGGCAGCAGCTGCCCGATACTATGAAGATCTGCAGTATCTTAGATTGGAAGAGGAAAATGAGGTCCGCCGTATTTTATATGAATTGACTGCCCAGATTGCGGCAGAGACAGAGGTTCTGAAAAATAACATTAAAGTTATGGAAAAGCTGGATTTTATTTTTTCCAAAGGGAAATTCAGTCTTTCCTATAATGGATGTGAACCGCAGATCATCAGCCAGCGGGAAATTCATCTGGTGGATGCCAGACATCCGCTGATGGATGCAAAAATCTGTGTGCCGCTGCAATTTTCCATGGAAAAGGGGATTCGTGGAGTGGTTATTACAGGACCCAACACCGGCGGAAAAACGGTGGCCTTAAAAACAGTGGCACTGAACTGTATGATGGCACAGTGCGGATTGCATGTGCCCTGCAAAGAAGCCAGAGTTTTCATGCACAGTAACTTTCTGTGTGACATTGGGGACGGGCAGAATTTATCCGAAAACCTGTCCACATTCTCCGCGCATATTACCAATGTGCTGGATATTTTGCAGTCTGTCAATGAAGAAAGCCTGGTCATTATGGATGAACTGGGCTCTGGAACTGATCCGCTGGAAGGCATGGGAATCGCAGTAGCCATTCTGGAAGAATTAAAAAACAGCGGGGCATTTTTCCTTGTAACGACCCATTATCCGGAGGTAAAAGGATACGCAGAAAAAGCAGACGGGATTATCAATGCAAGGATGGCATTTGACAAAGAACAGTTAAAACCGTTATATCAGATGGAAATTGGAGAAGCCGGAGAAAGCTGTGCTTTTTATATTGCAAAACGTCTGGGAATGCCGGTACGGATGCTGAAAAAAGCAGCAGAGGAAGCATATGGAGTGAAAGGTAAGGCAGGACATAAGGGAAAGCCCAATACAGAATCAGGATACGATACAAAACATCAAGTAGAGCATCGGGCAGAGCATCCTGTAGATGACTTAAAAAAATTGCTTATTGAGGATGCGTCAAAAGAACAGTTAAAGTCTCAAAAATACACGCCTCATGTCATACGGCAGAAAAAGGATCAGAAGAAGCCCCATTCTGATAAAAAAATCGTGAAATATCATCGCGGCGACAGTGTGATGATCTATCCGGATAAAAAAATCGGAATTGTCTGTCAGGAAGTAAATGAAAAAGGCGTTCTGCAGGTTCAGATGCCGGGCAGGAAAATATGGATCAATCACAAAAGGGTAAAATTGCAGGTAGCTGCAGAAGGTCTCTATCCGGAGGATTATGACTTTTCCATTATTTTTGATACTGTGGAGAATCGGAAACTGCGGCATCAGATGGAGCGGAAATATGTAGAAGGGCAGGAGATACGAAGTGAAATTGATGGGGGAAATTGATGGGGGAATTTATTTACAGAAATCCTGAACTGATGATATAATAGACGGAATGCAATCTTATTTGTATGACAAAGGAGGAACTCCTGTTGTGAGTGAAAGCACTGTAATTAAGAATGAAGAAACAGCAGTAAGTAATGAAAACGCTGTAATTAAAAACGAAAAAGCTGAAAAAACCGGAAGTTCCCTGATGAAAGGTGCGTTTTTAACGATTTTCGGTGGGATTTTATGGGGATTTTCAGGAACCTGCGGACAATTTTTGATGCAGCGAAAAGGGCTGACTTCTAATTGGCTGGTCCCCCATCGTTTATTGCTGGCGGGAAGTTTACTGCTGATCATTTGTTATTTGCGCATGGGGAAAGGTGTTCTGGATATTTGGAAACAGAACGCAAAAAGCATTGTGATATTTGGTGTTTTTGGTATGAGTATGTGCCAGTATACCTATTTTACGGCGATTTCGGCTTCTAATGCGGGTACGGCAACGGTGCTTCAATATTTGGGACCGGTTATGATCATGGTGTTATTTTCTGTATTGGATCGACGCCTGCCCAGACCTGTTGAACTAATCGCTTTAGGACTGGCTGTGCTGGGAACTTTTCTTCTGGCTACTCATGGAAATCCGGGGAGCATGGTTCTGTCAAAAGAAGCATTGTTTTGGGGACTGCTTTCAGCGGTGGCGCTTGTGGTATACACGGTACAGCCTGCAAAAATGCTGGATCAGTACGGTTCACAGCTAGTGTCTGCCTGGGGGATGTTAATTGGTGGAATCATGCTGATGATAATCTTTCGTCCATGGTCTATTCCTGTAAATGTAGATGGTCAGGTGATTGTGGGATTAACTGCGATTGTATTGTTGGGAACAGTAATTGCCTTTTCTGCATATCTGGAAGGGGTCCGTCTGGTAGGGCCGAAAAAAGGCAGCTTATTTGCGTCTATAGAACCAGTTTCTGCAACTATTTTTTCTGTGGTCTGGATGAAAGTTGATTTTGGTGTGGTGGATATTCTGGGATTTGTGTGCATTATTTCCACGATTTTTCTGCTTTCTGTGGATAAAAATTAAGGCAGTAATCGTGTGCAATGACAAAAAGACAGCCATAGCACTATGACAAAGCAGAATCAAAGAGAAGTGGATTAGAGCGTGTCTGAAAATCATTCGGACACGCTTTAAGAGAGGAAGTTACGATGAATAAAAAATGGCTTAAACGGCGAAAGCGTATTTTTGAGATTCTGGAAGTGGGAGCAGATTATGATTATGTCAGTCGTGTATATGATGTAGTCAATGTGCTTTCTATTATTTTAAATCTGGTAGTCAGTATCATGTATACCTTCAGTAACATGAGGGCGCAGCATGGTCCAATACTTCTTACAATAGAAAAAGTTACAGTAGCATTTTTTTGTGCGGACTATATTTTGCGGGTATGGACCGCAAGATTTTTATATCCGGAGGTATCGGAGCCGCGTGCAATCTGGAAATACATAACTTCTTTTACAGGAGTCATTGATATGCTTTCCTTCGTGCCGTATTATCTGCCTGTTTTATTCCCCATGGGAAGTGTGGCATTCCGAATGATTCGAATCGTACGTATTTTTCGGCTTTTTCGCATCAATGCCTATTATGATTCGCTGCATGTAATTACAGAAGTTATCAGCGGCAAGCGGCAGCAGCTGATTTCCTCCGTTTTTATTATTCTGGTCCTGATGCTGGCCTCCAGCTTGTGTATGTACAGCCTGGAACATGAGGCCCAGCCGGAGGTATTTACCAGTGCATTTTCCGGAATCTGGTGGGCAGCGTCCACCCTTCTTACGGTTGGTTACGGTGATATTTATCCCGTTACCACGCTGGGAAAGGTGTTTGGCATTTCCATCGCGTTTCTGGGCGTTGGTATGGTTGCCATTCCAACCGGTATTATTTCTGCGGGATTTGTAGATCAGTATTCAAATATCAAAAGAAGAATTGAATATGGCTACGAAGCAGACATGAATTTTATTAAAGTTCATATTAAGGATACCGACCGCTGGGCGGGAAAAACCATTGCAGAGCTTCAGCTGCCTGCGGGTGTTATTATCGCAGTGATCAAACGTGATGATAAAGTTCTTATTCCACGAGGAAATGTAGTTTTAAAAGGTGGAGACAGTGTTGTTTTAGGTGCGGAACCTTTCCATGATGAACATGAACATATTAATCTGAAGGAAGTTATATTAAGAAAACATAATCCATGGACCGGACTGCGCATCCGGGACCTGGATATTTCCCGTCAGTCTGTTATCGTTTTAGTAAAACGAGGTGAAAAAGCCATGATTCCAAACGGAAATATGGTCCTGAATGAAGGGGATAACGTTTTCCTGTATACACAGCGTCATTTTTCAGATGCAAGTGATATTGAAATATAAACCGTTCAAATATTGAAATATAAGCCGTTCAAATGAACGAACAGAGGATGCAGGAAATAAAAGGAGACTCGAAAGATATGATTACTGATGATAATATTATTTGCAGAACCTATCCGTCAAAAGAAGAGGCCGAAAGCTTATGTACTGGGGCTTTTGCATGATATCGGAAGAAAATTCGGCTTCAAGCATTTGGGGCATGTATACGATGGCTATCAGTATATGCGGGAACTGGGATATAAAGATGTGGCAAAAATATGTCTGACACATTCATTCAGTGCTCAGGATTTTCAATTGTATATTGGTCGTTTTGACATCTCTGAGGAGCAGCAGGAGGAACTCAAACAGGCTTTGAGCATGGCGGTTTATGATGATTATGATCGTTTGATCCAGTTATGCGACTGTCTGTCTGGAGCAGAAGGTGTCATGAATATGGAAGAACGAATGGCAAATGTAAAGCGCAGATACGGAAAATATCCTCAGGAAAAATGGGATGCTAATATGGGATTAAAACGGTATTTTGAAGAAAAAGCCGGAAAAGATATTTACGAAATTGTGAAAACGGAATGCTGAGTTATCTGTCCACCAAAGGTATAAACTACAGATAGAAAAACGATACAAAAACAATATAAAAACAATACAAATTGCAGGGGGTGAGTTTGTTGGAGAAGCAGTATGCAAAAGTAAAATATATTGATTTTGACGGGTATGAGAGAATTATCGTACTCAGTGATATTCACGGGGATTATGATGGATTTTGCGGCCTGCTGGAACAGGTACAATTTGCCAAAAAAGATGCCCTGGTTATTGTGGGGGATATTTTGGAAAAAGGAAATCAGTCATTGAAGTTGCTGCGGGCAGTGATGCAGTACATGGAAAATGGAAATGTCTTCATGGCAGCCGGCAATAATGATATTATTTTTTCACAATGGTATGAAGGTGACATTACCGAAGAAGAAGTACTCTGGTATGTAAATTCAAGAAAAAACAATAACAGTGTTTTGATTGAAATGGCCAATGAATTGCAGATGGAATATAAAACGGCTGAAGAAATCAGGGCTTTGAAAATGGCCATAAAAAATGCTTTTCGAAAAGAACTTCAGTTTTTGCAGGAACTGCCTGACATTCTGGAAAGCCCAATTGCCACATTTGTCCATGCAGGAATCCAACCTGGCGATTTAGATAATCAGCCTTACAGCTACTGTTTAACCGCACCGGCCTTTGCAGACCAGACACATCGTTTTGAAAAACCAGTCATTGTGGGACACTGGCCGGTAAGCAATTATCGGGACGACATAATCAATGCAAATCCCTATATAAATGAGAAAACAAATGTAATCAGCATGGATGGCGGAAACAGTATGAAACTCTGGCGGCAGATTAATTATCTGATTTTGAGCAAGGATGGAACGATTCTGCAGACCGGTTATTACGACAATCTGCCAAAGGTAAAAGCACTGGAAAATCAGGCAGAAACGCAAAACCCCATTGCCCTCACATTTCCCAACACCATGATTGAGATAAAAAATCAATCAGAAAAAAACAGTCTTTGCTATGTCCCGCATATTGACCAGGAGCTCATCGTGGACAATGAACATATTTACGAGTATAAAAGAAAAATGTACTGTTATGACTTCACTACCTACGATTTACTTGTTACATTCGGTGATGTATTATCACTTTGTGAAAAAACAGAAAATGGAATACTGGCAAAACGAAATGGTGTGGTGGGGCATTATAAAGGGAAATATGAGATGCTGTAACCGTTTGACAGAATGAACGGATTATAGGTTTGATTAGAACTTGAGGTTAGCGCTTGAAATTAGAGCCTGAAATTAGAGCCTGAAATTAGGGTTTGAGATTAGAACCTGAAATTAGGGTTTGAGATTAGAGCTTAAAATTAGAAACTATGGGATTGAGAAGAAAAAAATTGGAAACGATAAACTCAACAGCAATAGAATCAGCAACCATAAAATTAGCAGCGATGGATGATTTACCGCAGCTAAAATCCGTATATAAAGATATAATTAGCACCATGAATCAACATAAAATCCAGATATGGGATGATATTTATCCATGTGAATTTTTTCAGGCAGATATCGAAAGGCAGCAGCTTTATATTCTGGAAGAAAAACACGAAATCGCAGGAGCATTTGTTTTATGTCGTTCCAATACAGGTGCAAATGCCGTAAAATGGGAAAATAATCATGCAAATGCGTTATATATTGACCGTTTTGGCGTTAATGTCAGGTATCTGCGAAAAGGAGTCGGAAGCAGGATGCTTCATCAGGCCGCTGTACTTGCAAAAGAAAAAGGTGCGGAGTATCTGCGTCTCTTCGTTGTGGATATAAATAAACCAGCCATTCAGCTGTATCGGAAAAATGGATTCGTGCAGGCAGAAGGGGTTTATGAAGAAAAAATTGACCATGATCTGACGTTCACGGAATACGGCTTTGAGAAGAAAATCGTAAGGTGACAGATCTGGTTCACTGATGTTGGAAATGAAAATGGAGAGTATGAATTAAAAATCATTGGAATTTATACTATGTTTGAAGAATAGGGGGAAGTTGTTTCCGTTATGAAAGCAACCGTAATTGTCGATAATATAGAACATGATTCACTCCAGGGAGAGTGGGGTTTATGTATTTATATTGAATATGAAGATAAGAAAGTATTGCTGGATGCCGGTGCTTCTGAGTTATTTGCCAGCAATGCAGACAAGCTGAATATTTCGCTGGAGGATATTGACTATGGCGTATTATCTCACGCACATTATGACCATGCCAATGGTATGTGCCGTTTTTTTGAGATAAACGATACCGCAAAATTTTATATAAGAGATGCATGTGCGGAAAATTGCTATTCGCAGAAACCGTATTTTAAAAAATATATCGGAATGCCGAAAGGTATTTTAGAGAAATATAAAGAACGGATTGAAATGGTATCCGGTGATTATACAATCGCAGAAGGAATCAGCTTGATTCCACATAAAACCAAAGGGCTTTATGCCGTTGGACGCAGAGAAAAAATGTATCGGAAAGTAAAAAAAGGCTGGATACGGTATAATTGGGTATTTGATGATTTTTCCCATGAACAAAGTCTTGTATTTGACACTCCAAAAGGACTGGTGATTTTTAACAGCTGTTCCCATGGCGGCGCAGCTAATGTTATTAATGAAGCAGCAGCTACTTTTCCAGAGAAAAAAGTACTTGCTTTGATCGGCGGGTTCCATTTACATAATAAAACGGAAGAAGAAGTAAGAACTTTAGCCGGAAAAATAAAAGAAACCGGTATAAAATATATTTATACCGGGCATTGCACCGGTCAGAATGCGTATATGATTTTAAAAGATGAGCTTGGAGACATGGTACAGCAGTTAAAAACAGGACTGGTAATGGAATTTTAAATTTGAAAAGCTGGTAGGATGCGCTAAAAAAGTACATTCATAAATTCAGCAAGCATTCATAATTTTCTTCGAAATACCCTAAAGGGCACGCGATTATTCATTTGGCTAAACGCCAACTACGATTTTCTGTCCCAAATACCGTTTACAAGCAAGCTTGACATGGTATTTTGAACAGAAAATCATGCTTGGCTGAATAGTCACAAAAAATATTACAAAAGTTTTTCCAACAGCATTTCCGTATAGTGATCCAGTTTTTCCGCGTTAGCTATATTGAAAGTATCACCATTCAGATCAACCGGCTGATTCAATTTGTATGCAGACAGCATGGAAGTTGCCTTGGAATCTGTATTGGAAGTTGCCTTGGAATCTACTTTGGAATCTGTTTGGGCAGATACAACTTTTGCCGTCACTTCATCAATAATCTTTACAATTTCACTTACATCTTTTCCACAGAATTTATAGTACAATTTCATAGTAAGCTTCATAAACGGATTTCCCTCTCCCATTTTCGCAGCACCGGGAGTACGGGCAGCCATGGGATTAAACAGAAGATATGAAACCTTTTTAATGTTGTCTTTCTGCGTGAAAGAAACACCCAGCAAGTCGTTTAAACGGCTGCCATGGAACTGTGCATTCTGTCCGTTATAGTTGTGCTGCATCTGAATATCATCCCAATTCACCTTTCCGGACATTCCCGGTGCGCAAACATTAATAATAACAGGGGATTTTGCTTTTTCCAGTAAATTTTTCAGCTGATAACATAACACATACCTGCTGAGATAATACAATGCAAAGGTAAACTCAAAGTGTTCCTGGGTTTCCGTGTATGACTTCTGGGGTTTTAAGGATGCAGCGCACAATACAAGCCCATCCAGCGCATCCACTTTATCAGAAACAAGCTTTACAACGCGAAGATTTTCCTTCACCAGGCTTAAATCTGCCTGTATAAAAGTTAACTGTGATTCCTTTCCCATATTTCGTGCATCTTCCAGCAGACGTTCGCCTTTGTTGATGGAGCTGCCGACAGCAATTACATCATATCCTTTTGTTAAGTAATGAAGTGCCATGCCCTTTCCAATTCCATCCGTTCCTCCGGTGATCAACATTGTCTTCATAAATATTACCTCCTTAATTAGTCAAGTTTATCAAGTAGTGGACGATATTTTTGTTTTCTGTGGGCCAATTTGTCCGTCATTACTGGGCCAAAACGGAATTTTTATCTTCTGTGGCCCAATTTGCCCGTCATTACTGGGCCAAAACAGAATTTTTATCTTCTATGGCCCAATTTCACCAATTAAAGTGTACAAAATTAGGATTTAATTGGCGGTAAGTTGGTAAGCTGGATTATAGTGGATATACCAAAGGGTTATATAATAAATTAAGCATATTTCATAAATTAAGTATATTTCCAGTGAATACAAGAATATCATCAGCAGTTAAAAAAAGAAAGTACGCAAAATGTTTAAACTTGCTTTATTTTAGTAATCTAACTATACTAAAATAAAGTAATATGAAAGGAACAAAGGTATATACAGATGAATCCAATGGAAGATGTTGTGTGTGTGGAGTCTATCCGACATATTATGCAGATATTCAGCAGTAAATGGGCATTTATGGTCATGGGAGAACTGCATCCTGGTCCGAAACGGTTCAATCAGATCCATAAAAGTATCGGATGCAGTGCCAAATCGTTAACGGATACTTTGAAATTACTGGAAGCAAATGAAATTATTATCCGTACCGTACAGCCCACAATGCCGGTGACCGTGGAATATTCTCTGACTGAAAAGGGCAGAGATTTTGAAGGCGTTTTTTATGAAATGCGGAAAGGGGGAGCAAAGTGGCTGGAAAAGTGAGGATGTCGGAACGTTAAGGGTGTATTGCGAGAAAATACTTCGTATATACCCCCGTTCGGGGGTATATACGTTTCCAAAGCATTCCTGGCACCCCGAAAATAGTTAAAATGAGGTATATAAGAAAGGAAAACTCTCTGACACCCCAAAACGGGGGTATCACATGGAAACATGCATTCTCAATACCCCCGTCCCGAACATTTGTGAACCTATAAAATTGCACAATGTCTTAATTTCTTAAATTTTTTGATTTCTTAATGTCTTAATGTTTTAATTTCCGAATTTTTTAATTTCCTTATTTTTTATAAGACTCAAGACATATTCGACTGCCCCAATTGCCCTAATTGCCCTAATTGCCAGAATGCTACTGCGCTGGCAGCGGCAACATTTAATGAGTCTACCCCGTGAGACATAGGGATACGTACCGTATAATCACAGTCAGCAATGGTGCTGGCAGCCAGACCATCTCCTTCTGTGCCCAATACAATGGCAAGTTTTTCCTCTGCCATAAGCTGAGGGTCATCGATGGGGACGGATTGGTCGCTCAATGCCATAGCAGCGGTTTTAAAGCCCAGGCTTTGCAGAAGCTTCATACCTGGCTGAGGCCATTCAGAGGCTTCAGGGGATTCAGAGACTTCAGAGGTTTCAAAGGTTTCAAAGGTTTCAGCGGCTTTAGAGGCTTTATTAGCCTTATTCCCTTTATTCGGGTTATTGTTTCCGATGCCCAGATAAGTCCACGGTACCTGGAAAACGGTGCCCATGCTGACTCTTACTGCTCGTCGATACAGTGGATTGCTGCAGGAAGGAGTCAATAACACCGCATCCATATTCAAGGCGGCGGCAGAGCGGAAAATGGCACCCACATTAGTAGGATTCATAACATTTTCTAAAATAGCGATGCGGCGGGCATTGGAGCAGACTTCTTCAACTGTTGGCAGGGGCAAACGGCGCATGGCGCATAAAACACCGCGGGTCAGCTGAAAACCAGTCAGCTTAGTTAGGACTTCAAAATCGGCAGTGTAGATAGGAATTTCGCCGCAGCGGTCAACAACAGATTTTGCCTGTCCATCAATATGTTTTCGTTCCAGCAAAAGGGAAACAGGGATATATCCTGCATCCAGAGCACGTTCAATTACTTTAGGGCTTTCTGCAATGAAAAGCCCTTTTTCTGGTTCATGGCGATTGAGCAGCTGTCCCTCTGAAAGACGAGCATAGATATCCAGTTCGGGCGCAGAAAAATCAGTTATTTCAATAATATTTGACATGGAGAACTCCTTAAAATTGAGATTTTCTGGAAATATTATAATGTTCAGAAATAAGCATGTCAAATTGGAAGTGAAAAACGAATAGATAGGAAATGTACAATTGGATATATGTAATGGATACGATACATGCAATTGGAGATGTGTGACAGATAGATATGTGTGACAGACAGATATGCGTGACAAATAGATATATGGACATATAGATACACATGATGAATGGAATATGTGGTTGAAATTTATGGTGTGAATTTATATAATTATAGTATAAATAGTTGGACAAGTATAAATATTTGAAGAAATTTGTTAGCTTTGGGGAGGTGGATCATGAGCAGAAAACAATATACAGGAAGAAGTCAATATATAAGCAGACAAAGAAAAAAAAGGGTGACATCGTCACCTGCTCTGGATATGATAGCCGCTGCGGGATTTATGATTGGTTTTTTCACTTTTATAGTCGGGAAGTCCAATGAACAGATGATTTTTCAATATGCAGGAGAGATTTTATTGGGAGTATCTGCATATATACTGCCTGTGATTATTATAATCCGTTTCTTAATGGATCCTGAAAAATATGGAAGGTTTACAGCAATAAGAGAGGAAGGCCCTTCTTCATCCACGATTGCATTATTAATTATTTCAGGATGCATGTGTATAGCTATCTGTGCAGGAGATATTGAAGTAAAAACAGCTGCTATTTGCTTCGTAATTGCTTTGATAATAATTCTTATATGTGGGGTCTGTTTTAGAAAACGTATACCTGAAAACCAGAAAATAGCATTTTATATAATATTACAGTTGTTCTTGTTTAGCTGGATGTATGGAGCGATAAGTTGAATATCCTCTCAGTGTACAAGGGATACACACTCTTGCCGGGAATCGTATTTTGTGTTAAAAAAATAGAACTTGTTATCCCTTTTTGTATGAGATATAATAGATACTATAATATCCAAAACGGATAAAATAGCCTATTATAGATAATATATTAGCTGTAATTATAACGGTCAGCTTCTGCTGAACTGTTATAAATTTTGGCAGTATGAATGAGAAAAACAGGTGGTGAGGTGAGAACTATGAATGCTTTTCAATGGGAAACAGCAGAGGAGATTAATCAACAGTTAGCAGAACGGGTGCGGAGAATTCGGAAGAGACGAAAGATAACACAGCAGGAATTGAGCAGGAAAAGCGGAGTTAGTTATGGATCAATCAAACGATTTGAAAATACGGGGATGATATCATTGTTGTCCCTTACCAGAATTGCAATTGCTCTTGGATGTACAAATGAAATAAAAGAAATGTTTACAGAAGTTCCTTATAGAAATATTGAGGAGGTTATTAATGAAAACAAATAAATCTTTGAGCGTATTTTATAAAGAACGGTTAGTTGGCAAACTTGCTGTGAGTCGTCAGGGGAAAATTGCATTTGAATATGATGAAAACTGGCTGGAAACGGGATTTTCGATCAGTCCATTTTCATTACCGTTGGAGAAACAGGTATTTGTGCCTTCGAAATCACATTTTTCGGGTTTGTTCGGTGTGTTTGCAGATAGTCTGCCAGATGCATGGGGAAATATTTTATTAAATCGTGTTTTGAAAAAACATGGTATTGATCCGGGAACATTAAATCCTTTGGATCGTTTGGCTATTGTCGGAAATTCCGGGATGGGTGCTTTAACCTATCGTCCGGAGATGGAGATAGAAGGTCAGGAACAAATTCTGGATCTGGATTTAATGGCTGAGGAGTGTGGTAAAATTTTAAATGCCCAATATTCGGAAGAATTGGATCATTTGTATAAGCTGGGTGGAACCAGCGGTGGCGCTCGTCCTAAAATCATGATAGAGATTGATGGAAAATCATGGATTATTAAATTTCCGGCGCATGTTGATCCGGTGGAGTCGGGACTTATGGAGTATGAGTATTCTTTATGTGCTAAAGCATGTGGACTTCAAATGACCGATACCAGATTATTTCCTTCTGAAAAATGTAAAGGTTACTTTGGAATTGAACGATTTGACCGCAGAGGGAACGATAGAATTCATACGCTTACAGCGGCTGCTGTATTGGAATTGAATTTTGAAGAACCTAGCTTGGATTATCATAGCCTTATGAAATTAACGAAAATAATGACCAGAAATTCACAGGTGGATATAGAAGAAATGTTTGGCAGAATGTGTTTTAATGTATTTGCACACAATCGAGATGACCATTCTAAAAATTTTACCTTTCTTTATGATGAAGACAGTGATAGTTGGCGTTTGAGTCCTGCGTATGATTTGACATATAGTAATACGTATTATGGGGAGCATACTACATCAGTTGACGGAAATGGACGCAATCCATCTGAACGGGAATTACTCCAGGTTGGAGTAAAAGCTGGATTAGGAAAGCGTGTTTGCGAAAAAAGAATTCATGAGATTAAAAGCTGTGTAGAAGAGATGCTGGGAAAATATCTTTAGAAATGGGAAAAACTGTTATTCGGGATTTTCATACGAATGATTAAAACCGGACCAAAATCTTTAGCCCGGTTTTTTAAACGACTGAAATGCTGTGATACACGCATCTATTCAACGGATTCTACACATTCATATATGCCAGTATTTTTTCAAAGTCGTAGCTGTGAACGATTACGGCATCTTCCTTTGTGGTTAATTCTTTATCAGAAACAACAACATCTGCTTCTTCGGGATTGGTAACAATCCGGTCAGCTAACATGGTAAATAAATCCTTCACGTTGATAATCGATGTGATATCGAAATAATCGGTTAAAAACTGCATGGAGGTTGCACCAGCGACCTGTGCAGAGCTGTCTCTTGCGATGTTGAGCCAGATGAAATCATTTGTATCTAAATCAATACCGAAGAGATAAGCGAAGGTGCTGTTACAGTTGATTGTGAAGGAGGAATCAACGGTTCTGGGTTCAAATACTTCACCGGAATCGTAGAAATCCCGTAACATATATCCTGCCCTGCAGATACACCGATCAAAAGGTATGCGGGAGAATACGTTGTCGCAGAAAATGAGGTATTTGATCGCAGGGTAAGCTTTTTTGAATGCTTTTACATTGATATCAAAATATTCAGAGGCGCCGTAGTAACCGGAGGTCTGGTCACCGGAATAAGTAATTGCGTCGGACTGCTGGTTGTACATGGAACGCCAGGAGAATTCCTGCTGCTGTCCGTTTTCTGTAATTCCGATTACGCTGAGGTCGATGTCGTTTACTTTTTCCCAGTAAGTAAATGCACGGATTTTTTTGCCTTCGGGTATATGGATTCTGGAGCCTTTGGGCAAAGTTCCGAATCCGCCCATGGAAGTATTTTCCTGTAAAGGCAGTGCGATATTTTCCATGAAATCATCGATATATACTGCAGGGATGCGGCCTTTGTAGATTTCTTTTAAGTTTTCCAATAAAGCCTTAGCAGCCCGGTCTCTTACGTCCTGCGATAAAATGGATTTTCTGTGCTGCTGTTCAGAAGGGGTTTCCTTGTGAGCACGGAATTTGTTGTATTTCGTGAATTTGAAGGTTCTTGCCTCATCCATCTGGTATTTACTGTACTGAATCAGCAACTGTATGAGGATGATAGGATTTCCTGTATGAATATGCTTCATAACAAATGCAATTTCTTCATCACTGGTACAGCGGCTTAAAAGATGATTCAAACGACGAAGTACAGCACCGGAGCCTTTGCCCTTGGAAAGACAGAGAACTGCATTTTCGATATTGTTCTTCAACAAAGCCTTTTCAAATTCAGAATAAACGGAAATATTTTCTCCGTTTCGGATGCCCTCCACGAATTTCTGCGCTAATTCGTTAACGGGTTTATAGTGGATGTGGTGGAGTAAACCGCACCAGATTGCTCTTTTTTCATAGCATTCCCGTAAATAGCAGTCTCCATCCAGGAATTTGCGGTTCATCAGTTTGGTGATGAATTTGCGGTCCTGGTTGCGGAAGTTCAGCTTTTTGATATTCTTATTGCCATATTTCTGGAAGTTGATGGTATCTACCACCCGGATAATATCTGCAAAAGAAATAAACTGTGCAAATTGATCATCTCTTGTGTCCAGCAATAACTGAATTGCGGTATCCTTATTTGCACAGCCAGTTAAGTGGTAGTCATAAACATCGATATATGCTTTCAGAATCTCATACTGAGAATCGCTGATGGGACGGGTGCTTTTTAACAGATCATCCATATATTCCCCGATTTTTTCAATCGCAGTTTCTTCTGTTACGATGGAAAATTCTTTGATTACGCAGTTTTCCTTGAATGCAGTACGTTCAAATGTTTCTTCCATTAAGGAATGTCCTGCTTCGGAAAAATTGCCAAATCCGTAGGTAACTGTATAATGAACCATCTGGTCAAATGCAAGTTCATCGGGAGATAATGCCCTTACCGATTGAGGGAAACCCATATAAAAAGGCGCGGGTACGTGGATTCCCAGTTCTTTGGAGATAAAAGGAATGAGATCAGCCGTTGCCAGCTCCTGTCCTGTGGTAATTTTAATATTAAACAGATTTGCCATAGCAAACAGTGCTTCAAAACAATTCTCTTTCTGGGGACAGGAATCATTTACAAGAATATGTTTTGAAAACAGAAATTTCTTAAATTGTTCTTTCATAATGTTTGTTCCTGTGATATCCCTTTGTGAATGAGCACTAAAACTGTATCAGTATTCTAATACAATGAAAAGAAAAAAGTGCAGACGAAATTGTCAGATTAAAAAGCCGCTCTACCGACTGAGCTACACACCCACGCAAACGGGTGTGAGGGGATTCGAACCCCCGACATGCTGGTTAACAACCCAATGAAATAAATCTGACTAGCTGCCTGCACTTTTCCAGGGAAGATACCTGATCTGGACAACAGGTTATTGGCCAGAACGGTACTGTAAAAATAGCAGTTTGCGAATCATGACACTGAAAAACGATTAGCAGTCGTGGTTTGAAATAAGCATCATTAGCTGCAAACAATCTTTAATACAGGCGAAAATGCCAGATTAAACAGCCGACCTTCCTCTTAGTCTACACATTACCCCCTGGCGGTAATGTGGGAGGACTCGAACCTCCACCTGCTAGCCCGAAACGCCAATGAAATAAATCTGAACTAGCTGCCTGTATTGGTTTTATGATATCATAGTCTTCTGGTTTTGTCATTATACTTGTGGTGTAAAAATCCTGCTTATTTCCGATAAATGTAACAGTTCAGCCTTGGTTGAACTGCCTTGAATAAATCCAGCAAGCATTCATAATTTTCTTCGAAATACCCTAAAGGGCACGCGATTATTCATTTGGCTAAATGCCAAATATGATATTCTGTTTCTCATCCATCATTATTTCAGGAAGCGAGGGATCAAAATGGTTCATGCGGATGTTAGACGCCTATTGGGAGAATAGGCGCACAGACATATTCTCCTTTCGAAATTACTATAAAATTTTTATTGTTTGTAGTTACCTTCAGTGGATAATGGTATATCCTCTTGTTCGCTGAGGGTATGGAAAAGAGCATGTCTGAGAAAATCAGGCACGCTCTAGGGAAGGGGAACATTAATCATGAAATATAAAAATAAAATATATCAAATAAATATTATCCGGATGGCGTATCCGATTTTGTTAAATTATCTCTTGAATACAGTTTTTGAATTGCTGGATAAAGCAATTGTCGGACACTATTCGGTTCAAGGGTTTGCTGTAGTTGGAATCGCAGCCTCGGCTATTTATGCAGTCACGGGTGCATTGGGAATTTTAGCTTCTGCATTTCATATTCTGGCAGCGGAGGAAAAAGGAAAGCAAAATGACGTTGGATTTGAACAGATATTTCGAATCAGTAAACAGCTTGCTCTGGTGATAGGTGCTGGCTTTTTTCTGATCAGTATGTGGGGCGGTCGATTCTTTTTCCGAACTATATATGGTTTAGAAGGCGAAGTACTGCAGGAATTATTATCCTATTTTTATCCAGCAGCTTTTACGGTACTGCAAAATATGCTGATTTTTCAGTACTCTGTGTATTTTAGAAATTGTCTGGATACAAAAATTACACTATATAGCACCGTTGTATCCACCGGAGTGAACCTGTTTTTCGATTATTCTCTGGTATATGGCGTAAATGGACTGCCCAAACTGGGCACAGCCGGTGCAGCCTGGGGAAGTGTAATCGGACTTTTTGCCGGGCTGTTGGTGTATCAGATTGCTTACGCTATAAAGAGCGGGCCGGTGCGAAGGAAATTCGTTGTCCATTTAAGTCCCGATATTCCAATAGAAAACCAGCGGATTTTTAAAAGAATCTGTAAACTGTATCCCTCACTTCTGGGACAGGAATTACTGGAAAGCACTGTTTTTGTGATGGTAGTATCAGGTGTGGTGACGCGGCTTGGAACGGAGCAGATGGCGGTATATAACCTGCTGGAAACGGTGGGAAGTATGGTTGGTCTGCCGGTGTATGCTTATGCCGCCGCAGCGCAGACGCTGGCATTGCAAAAACAATCAACCGGTAAGAAAGCAGAAGCAAAAAAATACCTGGAAAATGGTGTATTTCTTGGATTTTGCACCATCTTTTGTCTCAGTATCCTGTGCGGAGTATTTCAGAATCAGGTTTTTGGCTGGATTGTATCAGATGGCCAGATTATAGAAAAAGCAGGAAAAATGCTTTGGATTTTATTTGTTATACAGATAATGAAAGTGTCATATCAGATTTTGATGAATTACCTTCAGGGAATCGGAAAAGAACAGTTTGTTTTTCTGTGCACTGCAATGGGAACGGTTATGGCAGGCGGTTGTGTGATTTTGCTGGGAAACTGGCTGGGATTATGGGGCGTGTATCTTGCAATATTGGCTGAAACCTTTGTAATAGCCGGAATCTATGTGAGAACGGTGAAAGACATGGTTTTGATGGATTGAGCGAAAATAGTGAAAGACGTGACCTGACGAATATGGTGTAAACAATATGTTTGCTGATGTACTGGCATTACATGTTAAATGAAAATTGTTAAATGGAAATCAATATGAGATATGGAGAAAAGGTATGCATTACGAAAGAATTTATTATCCGGGAAAAGAAAAGGTTTATTTGGATTGTTATGTGTTAAACAGCGGATTGAAATTAGGACAGGATATGGCGCGTCCAGCGGTTGTGATATGTCCCGGCGGCGGCTATGTTTATCTGTCACCGAGAGAAGCAGAACCGGTGGCGATGGCTTATGCAGCAAAAGGAATTCATGCATTTGTGCTGAATTATTCCCTTGGATGGGATGTGAAAGGATTTCAGCCATTGAAGGAGATGGATTGGGCCATCCGTTTGATCCGGGAACATGCTTTTGAATGGAATGTAAATCCGGATAAAATTTTATCTTGCGGTTTCTCCGCTGGTGGTCATCTGGCCTTATCCAGTGGTCTGCTGGGAGAAGAAAAGCCTAATGGAATGATTCTTGGTTATCCGGCCACAAACATGAGCGGAAAAGGAAGCGAACTTATGGCCATGCTTATGACCGGAAAAACGGAGCCGGATGAAGAAGAACGAAAATTCTTAAATCCCGTATCTCAGATTACAAAAGATGCACCGCCTCTTTTCATGTTTACCACGGGAGAAGATTCCATGACCCGAAAAATGACGCTGGAACTTGCTATGGCCTACGAAGAACAGGAAATTTTATATGAATACCATGTATTTCAGAAAGGTCCACATGGATATAGCCTTGCAAACGCTGCTTGTGCAGACGGATCCAGTCAGGTAATGAATCCACACGTAGAAAAATGGTTGGATTTAAGTGTGGAATGGCTGTTTTCTGTATTCGGAGAACCAGAATTCAAAGACGTATCCACCAGCCATATTATGCAGGCAATGAAAGAACTTGGGATTGAACTGCCGAAGGCGGAAATGGATAACAAGGCGCTGGATAATGCCTGATATTTAGCAAATTTCATCTCTGATTCTTGATTTTTATATAGTTGAAATTGGAAAACTGGGCCATAGAAGTAAAAAATCTCCGTATGGCCCAGAGCCGCCAGAGAAACTGGGCCATAGAAGCAAAAAATCTCTGAGTGGCCCAGAGCTACCAGAAAAATTGGGCCATGGAAGCAAGAAATCTCCGTATGGCCCAGAGCTGCCAGAAAAACTGGGCCATAGAGACAAAAAATCTCTGTATGGCCCAGAAGCGCCACAGAAACTGGGCCATGGAAGCAAAAAATCTCTGTATGGCCCAGAACCACCAGAAAAATTGGGCCATGGAAGTAAAAAATCTCTGAGTGGCCCAGAAGCCACCAGTGAAATTGACCCATAGAAGAAAAATAATAGGAGTATACACATGAATGCAGCAGTAGATGTCAATAATACCGTTCTGGAAACAAAAAGATTGATTTTAAGACCCTGGGAGCAGGGGGATTTGCAGGATTTTTATGAATATGCCTCGGTAGATGGTGTAGGGCAGATGGCTGGCTGGGAACCTCACGAAAGTCTGGAGGTATCTCAGATGATTTTAAATTTGTTCATTGAAGAAAAAAAGACGTTTGCATTGGTGAACAAGTCAAATGGAAAGGTCATCGGTTCATTGGGACTGGAAAGTGGAGAACGCCGGGAACTGGATGCGGTATTTGCTCATAAAAAGGGACGGGAAATTGGCTATGTTCTCAGCAAAGCTTACTGGGGAAAAGGGTTAATGCCCGAAGCAGTAGATCGGGTAATTCAGTATGCATTTGAAGAACAGGGCTGGGATTTTTTATTGTGCGGACATTATAATGAAAATCATCAGTCACGCAGAGTCATTGAAAAATGCGGTTTCCAATTTTATAAAGATATCATATTTCACACTCGGTTAGGAGAAAAGAGCGGGAAATTATACATCAAAAATCGATGAGGTATAAATTTCAATATGGATAAAAAAGAATTATTATTTTATGACGCATATGAAGAGTTTTATACAATGGCAGGAAAATCAGATGCTTTCAAAGCATTTTGTAAAGATACTTTTGGTGAAGATTTTTCGCAAGACGGTTTTAGCGATGTGAAACAGATTGATATGATTTTGCAATATATACCACAGAAAGAAAATATACATATTTTAGATATTGGTTGTGGTAATGGAAAAATGCTTGGTTATTTACAGAAAAAAAACAGGTGCTTATATCCATGGATTCGATTATTCTGAGAAAGCAATAGAAACAGCACAAAGTTTATTTCCTGTAAAAGCAGAATTCAAAGAGGGAATCATCGGTGAAATAGAATATCCAGAAGAAAAATTTGATGTGATTATTTCCATGGATACCATGTATTTTGCAAAAGACATGATTGATTTTGTTTCGCAGGTACACCAGTTTACAATTTTTGAACTTTTTTAAATCCTGACAAGATATACTTTTCCAGTACCTTGATCAGAACTTTGCTATTTTTGACGGTTTCGAGGAAATTTCCGAAACTGCATAAAATTAAAAATGACTGGATCTGCTG
>JBGVFN010000048.1:0-7938 GCA_045121095.1 Lachnospiraceae bacterium
CTAAGCGTGAAGCCCCCCTCAAGATGAGATATCCAAGACCCCTTGAAGACGACGAGGTAGATAGGGCAGGGGTGGAAGCACGGTAACGTGTGGAGCTGACTGCTACTAATCGGTCATCAGCTTGACCAAAGCTT
The DNA here is from genome assembly GCA_045121095.1 of Lachnospiraceae bacterium. GTDB lineage: Bacteria > Bacillota > Clostridia > Lachnospirales > Lachnospiraceae > TWA4. The sequence goes on from JBGVFN010000048.1 coordinate 135, forward strand.
GATGGAAGGTCTGGTTTGAAAAATCTCAAAAAGTTAAAGAAAGTCTTGACAGAAATGTTAAGAACATTTAGATAGAAGAAAGACAATGTGCAGTTTTGAAGGTACAAACTTCAATTATATAGTGCCGATATGGCTCAATTGGCAGAGCAGCTGATTTGTAATCAGCAGGTTAACGGTTCGAGTCCGTTTATCGGCTTTAAGAGGTACAGTTTGGAAACAGACTGTATCCTTTTTTGCATTATGGATGTTTGTAACAATCCAACAGAAGAGGAAACGTTACAGATATTAGTTTGAAAGCGGGTGTACAGTGAAGGAATTGGAAAATAATGAATTTTATGGCAATGAAGCCTATGATGATGAAATTTATGATGCTGCAGAAAATTTCGGTGAAGCATACAATAGTTTTGCATGGGTTTATGATACCTTCATGGATAATATTCCTTATGACCAGTGGACAGAATATTTGACAGGGCTTTTGAGAGAGTATGGTATATCAGAAGGTCTGCTGCTGGATATGGGATGTGGAACCGGAAATGTTACAGAACGTCTGGCGGCATGCGGTTATGATATGATCGGCATCGATAATTCAGAGGAGATGCTGATGGAAGCAAGGAATAAAGTGGCAGAATCCGGTGCAGATATTCTGTATCTGCTGCAGGATATGCGATCTTTTGAGCTTTATGGAACAGTGGCGGCAGTCGTAAGTATTTGTGATTCTATGAATTATATTCTGGAAAAATCGGATCTGAAGGAAGTATTTCGTCTTGTAAATAATTATCTGGATCCCGGCGGAATATTTATTTTTGATTTTAATACACCCTATAAGTATCAATATATAATGGGGGATCAGGTCATTGCGGAAAACCGGGATGAATGTAGTTTTATCTGGGAAAATGGATTTGATGAAGATGCGCAGGTTAATATTTATGATCTGACCATTTTTATACAGGAAGAAGGCAGTCTGTTCCGCAGATATCAGGAAACGCATTATCAAAAAGCCTGGAGTGCGAATGATTTTATTCAGGCCGCAGAACAGGCGGGGATGAAAGTCCTGGCGGTATATGATGCATTTACGCATGATGCTCCTAAAATGGATAGTGAACGTCTTTATATGATCGTTCAGGAGCAGGGAAAGATTCAATAAAAGTATATCTTATAGAAAAAAAGTATATCTTATAGAAAACAGGTGATAATAATGAGTGATTATTTAGTAAGAGCAACAGCTGCAGATCATGGTATTCGTGCATTTGCAGCGACAACCAGAGATTTAGTGGAATTTGCAAGACAGGCACATAATACAAGCCCTGTGGCTACGGCTGCTTTGGGACGTTTGATGACTGCGGGTGTTATGATGGGCAGCATGATGAAGGGCGAAGCGGATCTGATCACCTTGCAGATTAAAGGTGATGGTCCTATACAGGGAATCGTGGTAACTGCAGATAGCCGTGGTGGAGTAAAAGGATATGTGTATAACCCGGAGGTGCTGCTTCACGCCAATGCGAAAGGTAAACTGGATGTGGCAGGTGCTGTTGGTAAAGGTGAATTAAAGGTGATTCGTGATACTGGCATGAAAGAACCTTATGTGGGAACCATTGAACTGGTCAGCGGAGAAATTGCAGAGGATATTACGTATTATTTTGCAGTATCAGAACAGATTCCTTCTGCGGTAGCTCTTGGCGTACTGATGGACCGCCAGAATTTTGTAAAACAGGCTGGTGGTCTGATGATTCAGCTCATGCCCTTTGCTTCTGATGAACTGGTAGAGAAGCTGGAAAGCAAACTGGCACAGATTACTTCTCTGACCTCCATGCTGGATCAGGGAATGACACCAGAACAGATTCTGGAATTTGTTCTGGGTGATCTGGGACTGGAGATTATGGATACCATGCCTCTTGAATTTTCCTGCAATTGTTCAAGAGAGCGTGTGGAAAAAGCGGTGATCAGCACAGGTGCAGGAGAACTTCAGGATATGATCGATGAAGGAAAGCCCATTCAGGTAAATTGTCATTTTTGTGAGAAGACCTACGAATTTTCTGTGGAAGATCTCCAGAAAATGCTGAAAAATGCTACAAGACCCTGATTCGATAAAAATTATGCTCTGCTGATTAGTTACTACAAATGTTAAAATTCCATTTTCATTTTTAATTGCATCTTTTTCGTGATTGCAGTACAATAAGTTGGAAAAATGAGCGATGGATCGGAAAGGAAGAATCGTATGGACGCAAAAGAGTTATCATTAAAGAAACATTATGACTGGAATGGCAAAATCGAAGTTGTTTCCAGATGCAAAGTAGAATCTATGGAGGATCTTGCAGTTGCATATACACCTGGTGTTGCACAGCCTTGTCTTGCCATTGCAGAGAATAAAGAATTATCTTATCAGCTGACTCGCAGAAGCAATCTGGTAGCAGTTGTTACGGACGGTTCTGCAGTTCTTGGACTGGGTAATATCGGTCCTGAAGCAGGCATGCCTGTTATGGAAGGTAAATGTGTTTTATTTAAGGAATTTGCAGATGTGGATGCTTTTCCCATTTGCATTGATTCACAGGATGTAGATACAATCGTAGATACGGTAGCATTAATCTCCAAGAGTTTTGGTGGTATTAATCTGGAAGATATTGCAGCTCCCAGATGTTTTGAAATTGAAGAAAAACTGAAACAGCGCTGTGATATTCCTGTTTTCCATGATGATCAGCATGGTACCGCCATTGTAGTAGCTGCTGCATTGTTAAATGCCATGAAAGTAACCGGACGTAAGATGGGTACTGCAAAAATTGTAATCAATGGTGCAGGTGCTGCTGGTACTGCCATTGCAAAACTGCTGCTGCAGATGAATTTTGGTACCATTACCATGTGTGACCGTTATGGTATCGTATGTTCTGGCGAAGAATGGCTGACAGATGCACAGGAAGAACTGGCTAAGGTAACCAATCTGGAACATCAGAAAGGTCTTCTGGCAGATGCAGTAAAAGGTGCTGATATTTTTGTAGGTGTTTCACGTCCTGGTATGCTGACAGCAGAGATGGTCAGCACCATGGCAAAGGATTCTATTGTTCTGGCTATGGCAAATCCTACACCTGAAATTATGCCGGATGAGGCTAAAAAAGGTGGCGCAAAGGTTGTTGGTACCGGCAGAAGTGATTTCCCGAATCAGATTAACAATGTTTTAATCTTCCCCGGTCTGTTTAAGGGTGTATTATCTGTTCGTGCAAAACAGATTACAGAAGAAATGAAAATCAGCGCAGCATATGCTCTGGCAGGAATTGTATCAGAAGAAGAATTATCACCGGAATATATTATTCCTAACGCATTGAATAAAGAAGTTGCCAAGAAAGTTGCAGAAGCAGTAGCTAAAACAGCAGTGGATGCTATGAAATAGCAAAAGGCCAAAGGGGCATAAAAGAAAGGGATTGCATATGGAGAGAACATGCAAACAGATCAAGTATCTGAAGAATGCAAAAGGTCATTTAAAGGTGGTCCTGCATCATAAATGGGAAGTACTGAAAGGATGTTTTCAGGTAGGTCTTTACTGGCAGGGAATTACCCATGATATGTCCAAATTTTCTCCCACTGAATTTGGCGCCGGAATGCGGTATTTTCAGGGGACACGCAGTCCAAATGCCCGGGAGAGGGAGCTTTTTGGATATTCCAATGCATGGATGCATCATAAAGGTCGCAACCGACATCATTTTGAATATTGGACGGATGCTTCAGCGGATAGAAAGCATTGTTTATCTGGTAAAAAGATGCCGCCCAAATATCTGGCGGAGATGGTAATGGACCGGATCGCTGCTTCCAAAACCTATAAAGGCGATGCTTATACGGATCGTGCCGCTCTGGAATATCTGCTGGTCAGCAGTGACCATGAAACCATGCATCCGGAAACTTATGCAGAATTGAAAAAGATTTTAACCATACTGGCAGATCATGGTGAAAAAGCTGTATTTTCTTATGTAAGGAAGCTTCTTAAGAGAAATTCTTATTAAAACGAAGGAAGCTTCTTAAGGGAAGTTCCTATTAAAACGAAGGAAGCTTCTTAAAGGAAATTCCTATTAAGACGGCGGCAATGATAAAAGAGAAAGCCGGAGAAATACGTAGGATATGATTACGTATTCCTCCGGCTTTTTGTAATAGTGCGCCCGGTGGGCGCACGTTCAGCAGAGCAATCTAAAATGCGGAATAGGGGACCTTTACCAAATCGTAATGCCCGCTGAATGTGTGGGGGTTAAAAATTTATTCCTTGCGGAAAGTAGCACATTCGGTCTGTTCCATTTTCTTAGCACCGCTGCCGGCGATACCGATTTTACTTGCGCTGCATTTCATATTTTTGTTGTAAATACATTTTACTGCATCGCAGGAAACTTCCAGCATTTCATCTGGTGTTTCATAGGAGTTGCGGACACAGTTGTCTTTTTTCTCATCAAAGCTTGCACAGCAGGTGGAAGCGGGCATTTCTGCACGTTCTCCATCTACCTGGATTTTTCCTTTACAGCAATAATGATCTGAGTTATGAACACAGGTATCAACACTACATACTAATTTTGTCATAATAGCCTCCGTTAATTTTAATATAATTTAGCCTGTAAATGGTACGGATTTAGTATGAGCAGGAATGAAAAAAATATACAAAAAAATGTGACTCCGTTGCAAAAAATACAGACAGAAATTTGTTTTTGAGATATACTGAGTTATATCTTAAAAAGGTATCGGTTCAGCAGAGGCTGGATTGCCTTGGATTTTAAAGAAATGGGGAGAGTTATGTTTTCAATTGAAGATCATTTAAAAGAACAAAAAGTAGATGCGGGACTAATTGAAGATTTGAGACAGTTCCGGGGAAAATATGAAGTAGCAGAAGAAGCTGCGGGCCGTGTAATCGAACCCAGTATTCCATTTTATGGAAGAGAGATTCTGGAGATGTCCATTTCTGCTCTTTTGCAGGGTGAAAATCTTCTGTTATCCGGTGCAAAAGCTACTGGTAAGAATGTTTTATGTGAAAATCTGGCTTACATGTTTGGAAGACCTTCCTATAATATATCCTTTCATGTAAATACGGACAGTGCGGCTTTGATTGGTACAGATACGTTTCGTAATAATGAAGTGGTACTTCGTAAGGGTCCGGTTTATGAATGTGCAGATCTGGGCGGTTTTGCTGTGTTTGATGAAATTAATATGGCAAAAAATGATGCAGTTTCAGTACTTCATGCCACATTGGACCACCGAAGAATTATTGATGTGCCCGGTTATCACAAGATTAAAGTACATGAGGCAGCCCGTTTTATTGGTACCATGAACTATGGATATGCTGGAACCAGAGAGTTAAATGAAGCACTGGTTTCCCGTTTTATGGTTATTGATATGCCGGCTCTGACAGAAGATACACTGGTATTCCTTCTGACGAAGATGTTTCCTGATATGAAAAGCAGTGCCAGAGAGCAGTTTACCGGCCTGTTTATGGATATGCAGGTGAAGGCATATAATGGTGAAATTTCCACAAAACCGCTGGATCTGCGTGGTATGATGTCTGCCGTGCGTACCATTCGCTCCGGTCTGTCACCGGCTCTGGCTGTAAAAATGGGCATTACGAATAAGAGTTTTGATATTTTTGAACGGGAAATTATTGATGATATTGTGATGACACGTATTCCATCCACCTGGACAAGAGCGGACATTTTTGAGGCTTAAAGTGTGTTTAAATGATTCACACTCTGGCATACGGTCTCATTTCGCCAAATATAGGCGAGACAGTATAGGGAGAGTTTTAGGGAAACAGGAATGGAGGGGGTGGATTCGTGGCGAGAAATTATAAAGCACCTTATCTGGAGGATGAAGAGCAGGATGAGCATTCGCTGGAATTGCAGAACAGAATGAAAAATCTTTTGTGGACCGTCAGCGGTGATTATACATTGGATGTAAAGCTGGATCTGGGCAGTTACAAAAAATCCAAATATATCACGATTTATGATGCAGTAAAGCAGGGTGCATTTGCCAGATATTTTGACATGGAAGAGCTTTCCATGTACATTGTAAAGAAAATTTATCTTTCGGCGGGTCAGGCACCGCTGATGGAACTGGCCCAGCTTTGTGTAGATACAGCTTCCTGGCCGCTGGTGTCCAAAGAGCGGTCCGGTGTGGAAGAAATCCGCCGAAAGGCATTTCGGGATATGCTGGAATATCAGTCGGTGCGGATGGCATCCACATTTTTTGGACAGATAAAGGCGAATATGCTGAAAAGCTGGCTGAAAGGGACCAATGAGCTGACAACAGAGCGGATGCAGTCGGTCATTAACCGGATTCAGAAGCTGAATCATGCCAAAGATACCATGGATATTATCCGTACCATCGATCAGATTTACAATCGGGTCATTGATCAGACCTTTGAAGAAAAATTTGGAACGCTGGAGGATGTTCTGGCAGTCAGCCTGGAGGAATTGCAGGAGTACAACTGGCAGGATTATCTGAATGAGGAAAGTCTGCAGGATGTGCTGAAGCAGTATATGAATTCCCTGGCCAGCAGTGATATTGAGAAGGTGGATCTGCGGGACCGCCCGAAAAAGGAACCGTCTTCCAATAAGACTCGTGTACGGGTTCTGGATGATGAGGCATTGAAAAAGGTCTATGAATATGTGGAACTGAATCATGGGATTTCTTATTTATCTCTGCGGGAACAGGAACAGCTGAATTATCAGCTTTGCAGAGGCGCACATGAGGATTGTTCCTTATATTATACCGATGGGATTCTGCATAATACGGCAAAAATTAATTATCAGTATAAATATGCGCAGATGCAGCTGTCGAAAAATAAACGTTATTATCATGAAAATCACCGGATTGTGAAACGGAATATCGAAATGCTGACCAGTATGCTGCGTAAATCCCTGATCATGCGAAATGAGGATGATGTATGCAAAGGGTCTTCTGGTATTCTGGTGCCTTCCCGTTTGTGGAAATTGGGAAGAACGGAAGATACCAAATTATTTAATAAGGTAATTAAAAAAGACACATCAGATTTTGTGGTGGATATTTTGATCGATTCCAGTGGTTCGCAGACATCCCGTCAGGCGCAGGTGGCTGTGCAGGGGTATATGATCAGTGAAGCGCTCAGCAATATCGGTATTCCGCATCAGGTGGTGGGTTTTTGCACATTCTGGGATTATACCATTATGCGGCGTTTCCGTTCTTACGATGATGACCGGAGTAAAAATCAGCGGATTTTTGAATTTATGGCATCATCCAACAATCGGGACGGACTGGCCATTCGTGCTACTTATGATCAGCTGATGAAGCGGGAAGAACCGAATAAAGTTTTAATCGTACTCAGTGACGGACGGCCCAATGACCAGAAGGTAAATCGGCCAGGCAGCCGTAATCCGCGCATGTATGAAGGGGAATTTGCCGTGCGTGACACCGCTTTTGAGGTACGCCGTGCCAGAGCACTGGGAATTTCTGTACTTGGTGTATTTGCCGGGGAAGATGAGGATCTGAATGCAGAAAAGAAAATTTTCGGCAAGGATTTTGCATTTATTCGCCATATTGGAAATTTCTCCAACGTGGTGGGAACTTATCTGAAACGGCAGCTGGAAGAAGATATGTAAAAGTAGCTAGTACTACAGCGAACATTGATTGTGTAATTTTATAAGGTAGTGAAGGCTCCATTACAGAGCTACATTACACGGAGACGCGCTCTCGCTCTACAAACAAAGCTTCACTGGAGCTTTGTTTGCATGTTAACGATGCCCAAACGTAGCGGACACTAAACTCTCGTCTTTCTTTACAGAAAGCCGCTCGTTAAGTGCCGACGTTTGAC
>JBGVFN010000049.1:0-2026 GCA_045121095.1 Lachnospiraceae bacterium
AGAGCGTGTCTCCGTGTAATATAGCTCTGTAATGGAGCCTTCACTACCTTATAAAATACACGATTAATGTTCGCTCTAAGTTATTTAAATGATCTAAAATCCTTTAATTCCCCATTTCAATACCATATATAAATATTTTTCTGCAAATTCTTTATCTGGTTCCCAGTTATCCACAGAAAACCAGCTGATTTTACTTCCAGGTTTTTCCATGAATTCTGGTGTGATCAACGGTTCTGGTTGGGGAAGAAAGATTCCCTGCTGTTTTACACAGCAATTCTGGCGTGTAGCTTTTTTCTTATGATCTTTATCTACAAATTCAGCGATACTTTTGTGAACAACCATATCTTCGGCAGGAAGATAGTAATAATCCTTATAATTTTTATAAAAATGTTTTAATTCTCCGTCCATGGCAGCAATCCCCAGAGAAAGTGAGTTTCCACCGGCAGAAATCTGCCAGAAATCCATTTCTGCCTGCTGGAGAATGGGCAGACGCATAGGACTTTCATAGTGAAATACCATACCTTCTTTAGTGCGGTCAAACCGCTGGAACTGAAATTTACTGTGAAAGAAATCAGGCCACAGAGCCACCTGAGTCAGTCCCGTCATTCCGCGGACATCATCTGCATTGTGAAGCAGCAGAAGATGCAGATTTCTGGGATTTTTTTTATGTACATAGGAATGATAGACGGGAATCAGTTCCCCTCCGCTCATGGTGTCCTCTCTGGAGGAAAGCCGCAGAAGCTGTTCGATGCTTTTTTGTTTGCAGTTATCCAGTCCGCAGAGTGTTTTATAAGGCTTGATCAGATCCATCAGATCGATACTTTCTTCAAATTCAAGAGTCCATGGAATCTGCCATGCATTGGCTCTGGCTTCTGTAAACGGCAGATCAAAGCGCTGCCCATTAAAATGGATCAAGGTATTATAGTCCTGAGAATATTCCAGAAAAGCACGTATTACATCGGGTTCTTCTTCGGGTGTTTCTGCAAACCACTGGAGAAGCCGCCATTCACCATCTTTGCAGGAAGCTGCTCCAATCAGATAAATCATATGATATTCCCTGGAAAAACCGGTAGTTTCTATATCAAAAAAAAGTATTTTCCGGTCAGATGGACAGATACCGGGATAAAATTGTTCTGGAAAAAATGTTTCATTTATTGTAATCATAAAATCCTCTGTTTTAAAAAGCCCTTGGGGCTCGTTTGTAAAGTATATTCTTCGAGTATATTTTTTGACAGCATATGGATTCTATGTTATGATAAACTTTAGTTCGTGTCAAGTAATCATCTGTGTATAAGAAGCGTATATTTTTCTGCCTGCTGAGGGTATTTTCAGTGAACAAAAGAGGATAAATTTGCTATAATACAGGTATTATTTGATGTTTATGCGGCTTTGAACAGCCGGTATAATTTCAAACGATCTTTACAGGGCTTGAGCGGGCCTGTATATCGGTTAGGCAGGGATAGAATGATTTCATATATAAAAGGAACTTTGGCAGACGTTTTTACGGACCGCATTGTTGTAGAAAACCAGGGGATTGGTTATGAAATCCTGGTACCGGGGTCTTTGACGGGACGGATGCCTTTGATTGGTGAAGAGGTACAGCTGTATACGTATCTTTATGTAAGAGAAGATGCGTTGATGCTGTATGGATTTTTTACAAGAGATGATCTGCATGTATTTAAGCTTCTGATTGGCGTCAGTGGAATTGGCCCGAAAGGAGCTTTGGCTATTTTATCGGTGATTTCACCGAATGAACTTCGTCTGGCAGTGGCGGTGGAGGATGCCAAATTGATTGCTACAGCCCCTGGAATTGGGCTGAAAACGGCGAAAAAACTGATTATTGAGTTGAAAGATAAGTTAAAAGAAGCCGAAACGGAGCCGGGTGCTTCTCCCACAGCAGTTTCGGCCGGGAGTTGCACAAATGGAGATGCTTCTTCTTTTCAGGAATTTCAGCAGGAGGCGATTGAAGCACTGGCTGCATTGGGATATGGAAGAAGTGAAGCGGCAGCAGCGGTTCGCAAGGCGG
>JBGVFN010000050.1:0-12416 GCA_045121095.1 Lachnospiraceae bacterium
TCTTTCGCTGGGCACTGATGCATCCTGTATTTAAAGCTGTTTCTGCAGTGGTTCTGCCATGAGAAATAACCGGTAATGCATTGCGGATGGCAATTGCCTGCCGGTAGTAATTATAAATGGAGCTGTCATCATTTTCCTGCTGTTCCAGACTGCCAAAAGGATATTCTTCCGGTAACGTACAGTCAGGCGGCAGGTCTGTGGTTCCATCATCCCGTTCCTCATTCCAGTACATAGGAGCCCGTTTAGAAGGATCATTACCACTGCCTACCATACCGATTTCTTCGCCATAATAGATAAAGGCACTGCCGCTCATAAGCAGATTCATGGCACCGGCCAGCTTTGTCTTGTTTTCATCGTTTCCACAGAAACCGGCAATACGTCCCACATCATGGTTGGACAGGAAGGGCGCATCAATATAATCCGGATTTGCACTCAAATAAGCAGCATCTGCTTTTTCCAGTGCCGCAGCATAAGAAGTAACCGTACTCTCATTACCTGCACCGCGGATCACACTGATGATTTTACCAGAAGAATCGCCGAATGCATAGTCAAAAATGCTGGTAATGCCGCTTTCGTAATACTTTGTAATACTGGAGAAGCTATCCCAGACTTCTGCCACCAGATAAACATCGGGATTAATTGCAGATGCAGTCTGTTGAATCCAGGACAATACTTCCACATTTTTTGCAACCTGACCAGAATAAAACTCTTTGGCTGCATCCAGACGGAAGCCAGCTGCTCCTTTATCCAGCCAAAACTGCATAATATCCGTAATTTCATCCCGAACGGCCTGATTTTCCAGATTCAAGTCCGGCATATCATAACTGAACATGGCTTCATAGTACCAGTCGGTGCCTTCCACCTGACAGTATCCACTCTTCTGCTCTTTCTGGAAGAAATAATAATCCAGATATTTACAGTCTTCTGTACTGGGTTCTGCGTCTCCCAGATTCTGGAGATAACTGACAGCCTCTTTAAACCAGCTATGTTCGGAACCTGTATGATTTAACACCAGATCCAGGATTACCTTGATTCCTCTGCTCTCACATTCTTCCATGAGAGTTTCAAAATCTTCCATGGTTCCATAATCGGGATCAATGGCATAATAATCGGAAACATTATATTTATGATAAGTCGTACTGGGATGAATGGGCATCAGCCAGATTCCATTAATTCCCAGTTTCTGCAGATAATCCAGTTTGGAAATAACACCCTGCAAATCGCCAATGCCATCCCCATCCGAATCACAAAAAGAATAAACAAAAATTTCGTACCAGGTACGATAATTATCATCAGGGCTTTCCCCCAATGCTTCTATTTCAGAAAGTATCTGCTCTGTCTGTACTGCTTCCTGCGTAATAGACTGAGAATCCACTGCCGCCCCCGATGAATCGGAGACAGCAGTGGATTCTTTATTTCCCCCCTGCGGGGTACAACCAGCTAAAATTACTAAGGATAACAGCAGACACAAAATTCGTGTCATGCGTTTCATAGGCATTAACCCTTAACAGCACCACCCATAGCTTCCTGATAGAATCTCTGAGTGATCATGAACAGAATCGCGATCGGAATGGATACGAGAACTGCGCCAGCACAGAAACGTACAAACCAAACATCTACGTATTCTTTTTCCAGCATGCTCCACAGACCGATGGAAACTGTGAAGTATTTGGACTCTGTACGGGCAATAACCTTTGCAAATACGAAGTCAACCCAGGGGCCCATGAAAGAGGTGATAACCTGATATACGATCATAGGTTTACACATAGGCAGAGTGATCTTTGTGAAAATCTGCCAACGTGTACAACCATCCAGCGCTGCTGATTCATCCAGAGCTTTCGGAATGGTATCCATATAACCCTTCATAACGAAGAATCCGGTACCGGAACCTGCTGAGAAACAGATGATCATCGCAATGGGAATCATATTGCCTTCGGTCATACCCAGAGCTTTCAGAATGAAGTATACAGCAACCATGGACATGAAACCAGGGAACAGGTTGATAACCATAGCCATATTCTGATAAGGTTTACGCATCTTCCATTCCAGACGGCTGGTACAATATGCAACACTCAGTACAAAGAAAGTAGAGATTAAACAAGTACAGCATGCAATGAAAAATGTATTCAGGAACATCCGGGGGAAGTTCATAACGTCAAACTCTGTGAACAGTGCAATATAGTTATTTAATGTATACTTTGTAGGCAGGAAAGTACTAATAAACTGACCTTTACCATCACGGAAGGACTGCATGATCAGCCAGAAGAAAGGCAGCAGCCATACAATACACATAATCGTAAGGAAAATATATGTAACTACATCACCGGTGATTCTTTTGGCTCTCATACCACCAGTTATTTTCTTCTTAGACATTATTTGAATCCCTCCTCATTCTTATAAGATCCACTGGAGCGGTAAGTAACCAGAGATACAATAGACAGTACCACAAAGGTAAAGATACCAATAACGGCTGCCAGATTATACTTCTGCTGGTCTACCGACAGCTTGTACAGCCAGGTAACAAGCAGGTCCGTATCGCCCGCTGAGTTACCAACACCCAGAGGTTCACCACGGGTCAGCAGGTAAATAACGTTGAAGTTGTTGATATTACCAGTAAACTGAGTAATGATGTAAGGAGTCAGTACGAATAACATGTAAGGCAGAGTAATGTTAAAGAACATCTGGAATACATTCGCACCGTCCAGATTTGCAGCTTCGTACTGTTCTGCGGGAATATTCTGCAGAATACCGGTTACCTGCATGATCGTATAAGGAATACCTACCCACAGGTTGATAATGATAACCAGAACACGTGCCCAGGTAGCATTGGTCAGGAACGGTAATTTTTCCGAAATCAGACCTGCATCCAGCAGCATACGGTTAATAATACCATCGGGCTGCAGCATGGAACGCATAACCATCAGAGATACGAACTGAGGAACCGCAATAGTCATGGACAGACATCCACGCCAGAAACCTTTAAACTTAATGGTTTTACGGTTAATAATGAGTGCCATGATGGTACCCAGGAAGAAGTTCAGGAATGTTGCAAAGAATGCCCAGATCAGAGTCCAGAGCAGAACATCACCAAACTGTTTACCAACAGTTGAACTTGCATCAAAGATAGAAATAAAGTTCTTAAGACCAACCCAGTCAAACAGAACCAGTTTGTCGCCATCTTTAGAGTAGTTGGTAAATGCCATACACATCATGTATAACAGAGGCAGTACTGTAAAGATTGCAAGACATACAGTAGGGGGAGTCATCAGAAGTTTATGAATGTTTTCATCCAGCAGGGACTTCAGATCATCTTTAAATGTAGGAATACGTTTGCCAGACTGTTTGATACACATTGCTTTATATCCGCTGCGTACGGAAGCACGCCAGATAATAATAAACAGTGCGATCAGACAGATCGAAGCAATACCATAAAGCAGAATAAGCTGGGACTGATCACCCATAACATATTCATAAACACCTTTACTTTCATTCCATACTTCTTCCATTTCCTTTTCACCAAGGCTGGGAAGCATGGAAATCCAATAGAAACCACCTTCAGGAATTACCAGAAATGCGATAACACCGATTTCGATGACCAAGAACAGCAGACCTTTGATGATCTGACCATTTACCATATTCGCAAGACCCATGATCAAACAAGATAACCAGATCATGGAACCACCATTCTGCAGAGCAGCAATCAATCCATCAGAACTGGACTGTTTCTTTGCAGGGGCAGCTTTTGTTAACGCTTTAGCCATGTTAACATCTCCTCTTTCATTTTAAACCTGGAAAAATGTGTTACTGGCACATTTTTCCAGACACTTTGCAAACCAAAAACGTGTTACTGGCACGTTTTTCTGGACACTTCGCAATCCGGCAAAACGTATAAATGATACGCTTTTTCGAATCTTTTGTCAAAAAAAGCGGCAGCCAGAATATTCCGGCTGCCGCCAGATGCTTTGTCCAGGCAAAATATCCTATCTAATTACAGACCAGTTTTATTACAGACCAGTATTGTTGATACCTTCGTTCCATTTTTCGGTCAGTTCAGCTGCGTTATCAGCATTTACTTCACCGTTAGCCAGAGCTTTACCCATGGAGTCAGCGTTGTTCCAGTAAGCACCCATTTCTGTGATAGAAGGCTGCAGTACGGAAGTATTAGCGATAGTAGCATCCTGTGCCAGTGCAGCCAGGTCATTAGCCAGAGCGTCGCCTTCCATCAGAGACTGTGCACAAGGAACAACAGAACTCAGTTCATAGTGCAGAGTCTGCATTTCAGCAGAACCAAGCCATGCAGCCAGTGCGTTAGCAACAGCCATATGTTTGGAGTTAGGGTTTACACCGTAAGCTTTGGAACCAGAGAAAGATTTCAGCTGTTTTTCTTCGCCGTTGATTGTGATGCAGGGCAGCTGAGCAGCACCGTAGTTTTCACCCAGAGCTTCAGCTACAGCTTTAGCATCCCATGTACCGGAGAACATAGCAGAAACACTACCATTACGCAGACCGTCCAGACCAGCGCCGTTAGCATCGTCGATCATAGTGCCAGCTTTCAGAGCGTTAGCAATATAAGCAGTAGCTGCAGCACCTGCTTCACCACCGAAGGTGATACCAGCAGAACCATCAGTACCATCACCGAACATAGTACCGCCAACTGCAAAGTAGAATGCAGGCAGATACCAGGTATTAGTTACAGGGAAAGCTACAGTAGCTTTTGCCATCATAGCGTCCAGAGACTTGATATCTTCTTCTGTGTATACAGATGTATCATAGTACAGGAACCATGTGTTACCAGTAAAAGGAACACCGTAAACGCCGTCACCGTTTGTTACGGAAGCGATCATTGTTTCAGAGTTGTCAGCCTGTACCTGTTCCAGAGTAGAACCACCCAGTTTTGCGATTGCGTTAGCCTGGATCAGAGTTCCTAACTGGTCGTTTGCATACATGTAAACGTCAGCTGCAGCAGAAGGGTCCTGAGTTACGTTCTTACCAGCATCACCTTCGGGGCAAACGCCGAATTTCCAGGTAATGTTCCATTCAGGATGCTTTTCAGCAAACTGTGCACAAGCAACCTGCAGGAAGCTGTTTTCGTCAGCCTGGTCAGCCTGAGGTCCCCATACAGTCAGGGTGATGTCTTCTACTTCACCTTCGCCAGCATTGTTTGCTGCTGTTTCAGTGCTTTTGCTACCGCCGCATGCAGAAAACAGACCGGTAACCATCATGCAAGACAGAAGTAATGCAATGATTTTTTTCATTTTCATGTTTTTTTCCTCCTTGAAAATATTAAAAATATGTACAATCACAGCTCTTTGCTGTAAAAGTCTTGAACAATACTCTCCGACTCTGCATCTCCATCCAGCTCATATGATCTCACGTATGTCATCTCCAACCTTATCATATCCAACCGCAAAAAATCACAGGATCACCTTCCAAATATTTCGAAATATTTGCTCGATTTTTCGAAATATTTGTCAAAAGGTATATCCTGGAAGCGGGAATATGTGTACCCTGTTTCCAGTCACTATGTAGAAGAAAACGGCAACGTATATCATATTATAGATTGATTTGCATAATTTTCGAAAAGTTTCGTTGCAACAAAGTATAGTACTTTTCTTGTTTCTCGTCAATAATCAACGAAAAAGCCTAATCATTTTCAGCAGTTGTTACAAATAAATGTGTACTTTTTCGTACATTATGCCGAATATTTTTACTTTCCTTTTTTGTATCGAAACAAAGCGGAATTAATTTTAATGCCCTTCACAAAAAAATACGTCTATGAATCGTTTTTTATCTTTATGACCAGATTTTTACTTTTTATACCCCACAGTTTTGTTAAAAAAGATGTTGACTTTTCAACTTCTTCATTGTATAATCCCACACGTTGACTTTTCAACTTCTCAAAGGAGATATTTATGACTGAGCGATTTGAACGATTTTCTTTTGCTATTTCAGAAATTTCAAGATACTGGCATAAGATTACGGCTGAAGAAATGGAAAAATACGGTCTGAAAGGTCCTCACTCGGTATATCTTGTAACCATGTCCCATTATCCGGACGGTATTACTGCGACGCAGCTCTGTGAACTCTGCAGTAAAGATAAATCGGACGTATCCCGCACCATGTCTCTTATGGAAAAAAAGGGACTTGTAAGAAAAGAAGGGATTCATCAAAATCTGTACCGGGGCGTTTTCAAGCTGACAGAAGAAGGAAAAGCTGCAGCAGAATTTGTACGCAGGAGAACAAATCTTGCCGTTGAAATTGCAGGAAGCGATCTTACCGATGAAAACAGGATGATTTTTTATGAATCACTGGAGCACATCATTTCAAGACTGCGGGATATCAGTAAGAATGGACTTCCAGAAGAATAGATGCCGCAGCAGGAATCAAAGTGATTCCTTCACAGTTTAAATAGGAGAAAATGTTATGAAAGTAAGAATTATTGTAGATTCCACCGCAGATGTTCATGCAAATATCAAAAATAAGCTGAAAGTAGTTCCCTTAACAATCCATTTTGGGGATACAGACTATATAGATGGTGTAACCATCACCCATGAAGAGTTCTATGCGAAACTTGTCGAAAGCGATGAACTGCCCAGAACAAGTCAGGCTACTCCTGTGGCCTTTGGAAAGGCCTTTGAAGAAATTGTTAATGCCGGAGAAAGTGCCGTTGTTCTGACGATTTCTTCTGAACTTTCCGGAACTTATCAGAGTGCCATGCTGGCTGCCCAGGATTACCCCGACCGTATTTATGTAGTCGATACAAAATCTGCCGCTATTGGCTCCGGTATTCTGGCTGAACTGGCTTTGCAGCTGGCTGACAGCGGCATGGATGCCAAAACAATTGCCGAAAAGCTCACCGAAGAACGGGAAAATGTCTGCCTGATCGCCCTTCTGGATACACTGGAATATCTAAAACGCGGCGGCAGAATTTCCAAAGCAGAAGCTTTTGCCGGCGGTATTCTTTCAATCAAACCCGTTATCGCCCTGAAAGATGGTAAAATTATAACACTTGGTAAAGCAAGAGGCTCCAAACAGGGTAATAATCTTCTTATTAAAGAAATTCAGAACACCGGCGGTGTTGACTTTAACAAACCAATTCTGCTGGGTTACACCGGATTAAGTGATCTTCTTCTGAAAAAATACGAAGCAGACAGCCAGGAATTATGGCAGGAAGGCACCAACGAACTGAACAGCACTTTAATTGGCAGTGTAATCGGAACACATGCCGGTCCCGGCGCAATTGCAGCTGCATTCTTCAAGAAATAATAGCAGCAAAATTTAAAGCGAATTAAACTTTTTTGTTTATTCAACAGGAATACCCCCAGCGGACAAGAAAATACATTTGTCCACCGGGGGTATTTTTATAAAATACAAAGCATTTCAACGAATTCCTATCCTATAAATACGTTTTCTTATATTCTTTTGCTTCCAGCAAATCTCTCATATAATGATACAATATCGACTTTTCCTAACTTTTTACAATTCCATAACATTTTCCTTACGATTCCCGAATGCAAACGCGGTATAATAGATTTCTATAAAAAGCATAAACGCAGCCGTTTGAAAACGGCTGAACCGTCTTAAAAACTTTGAAAGGAAAACCAGATTACTTTATGAAAAAACTTACAAGATCACTGAAACAACTCTCTGCCCTTTTCTTATCTTTTACACTCTGCACGGGCATAACGGCCTGCCAGAAAACACCGGATGATGCCCTGGTTGCCCAGAAAAACCAGGAACGGCTGGCTGCGGCTGCGGCGGAAACTGCCAGTGAGGAAAATTCTTTAAAAACTCTGAAAGAAACCACTCCGGATACTTATACTTTCCGCTATTCTGACAACGGTTTGACCATTACATCGGAAGCCCCCATTACGTTACCGGATAGTGATACTCTTCCTGCTTACAAAATTTCTGCCGGCTATGTGTCTCAGGAACTGGTAACAGATATTTACAATGCACTCTTTCAGGGTGAAAAAACTTATACATTTACCGGAGAATCCTTTACCAAAGCCGATTGTGAGGCGAAAATTCTGAGTCTTAAACAAACATTAGCCAAAACAGAAAACGATAACACCATGACAGGTGAACAAAAGGAAGCGCTGGTAGAAGAGCTTCAATCACAGATTCAGGAACTCCAGGAAATGTATTCGGATCTTCCTGAAACATCTACACAAAAAAAAGTAGAGGTCGATTCTACTTTACAGAAAAAGGAAAACACGAATGCCGTCAATCCCTCCTATTCTGTATCTGGCGAAACAGACTCCGGAAGTACTTTCAGTGTTTCCAGCAATTCCACAGCAGATGGCGGTTCTCTGATTCTTTACGATCGCCAGGCATCCAAAGTACACTACAGCAGCGGTGGGGACGAAATCCTAGTCACCGAAGATGAAGCCCGGTCAGAACTGACCGATTCCATCGGAATCACCTATGATGAAGCCAAAAATCTGGCAGATGACTTTTTCCAGGCAATCGGTGTAGACGTCAAATTGACTCAAACCTTTTTAAAATATGGATACACCATAACCGGTGATAATAGCGATCCCTATTATGATGAATCGACACTTCAGTATGAAAAGGAATACTCTGCTTTTCATTTCTATTTTGCAAGAGTGTTTGACGATGTGGTAAATATGACTGTCATTGACAGCATGTTTTCCGGCGCTCAACAGGAACAGGATGCATACGAAGAAGCCTATTCTGCAGGCTGGTCCTATGAAACCATCGAATTGCTCATAACCAAAGACGGGATTGAAAATTTCCGCTGGGATTCACCGGTTTCCATTGATGAAAAAATGTCTGAAGATGTCAATTTATTATCCTTTGCAGATGCTTCTTCCATCTTTGAAAAAATGATGCCCACTATTTATCTGGGTCGTCTGGAATCAGCTAATAACAATGATTCCAACCGCCAGTACGAATACAATGTGGATGTTACTTCCATCAATTTATGCCTGGTGCGTGTACGCAACACCGGCAGTGAAAGCTCCGGACTTTTAGTTCCCGCCTGGGTCTTTTACGGAGACTGGAGACGAAAACTGACAACAGAAGAAGGGGAAGGAGAACAAATCATGCAGTCTCCCTATACCTTAATTGCTATTAACGCACTGGATGGAACTGTGATTGACTTTGTAAAGGGATACTAATATGACTCACAAGCTGACTGCAGACTGCAGACAGGCATTTCTGTCACCGGCTTTCTTTTTGTCGGTGACAGGAACTGCCCTCATTCTTTTTTTAAGCGGTTTTGACAGAATCATTTCTGCGTTTCGTACCATTCAGACCGGCTCTTTCCTGGAATATGGTTTTCATGGAAATCTGGTATTATCGGCACTTTCTTCCGATACTGCTTTCATGATCTTTCCCATTGCTGCGCCACTGCCTTTTACGGCTTCCTACGTGGATGATATAAAAAGCGGTTTTATTAAAATGTATTTGCCTCGAATGGGATGCCTGCAATATATTGGGGGCAAACTTCTGGCCTGTGCACTCAGCGGCGGCAGTGTATTTTTGCTGGGCGGACTGCTCTGCTGCGGTATTTCTTCTTTGTGTTTTCTTCCTCTGGAAGTTGCCCCGGAAACAGGTATGGAATATTCCTCCTGTCTGCTGCAGCTTTTTCAGCAAAGTGGATTGTATTTCTGCTCCGGCGCCTTCTGGTCTCTGACGGGACTGACCTTTTCCGCCGTAACCGGCAGCCGCTACATGGCTTACGCATCCCCGTTTATCTTCTACTATGTGCTGATCATCCTGTGTGAACGCTATTTTCCCTCTCTTTATATCCTGCATCCAGAAGAATGGATTTCGCCCTCCGGAAACTGGCCCCTGGGGAAATGGTCCGCTGCGCTGTGGCTGCTGGAGCTGTCCGGTCTGTGCAGTCTGGCTTTTTTAATCATCGCTAAAAAAAGATTGACGGAATTATAAAAGAAATGGACGAAATTATAAAAAACTATGATTTTTTGATGGAGGTTACAGCGTGTCTGAAAAATGCTTTGGCAAGATCATAAGAACCTTTTTTAATGAATTGGCCATAAAATTCCATAAAAATGTTCTGCGGCCGCTTCGTCAGGCCTGCTCCATAGCCGCCTGCAATTTCCGCCAATGGTATAAAAATCCCCGGATTTTCATTACGTTTGCGCTGGCTTTTATCCTGTGTTTTCTTCTATCTGATAAAATTGTTGCATTTTCCGAAAAATATGATACTGCAACGCAGATTCTGGAACCATTTATCTGGACCTTCGGGGACAGCAGCTCCATTCTGCTCGCCTCCCTGCTTTTGATATTTCTTTTTGCAGACATGCCTTTTTTATCCAGTGGAACCCCATTTTATCTGCTGCGCATCAGCAGAAAGGTCTGGCTGCTGGGACAGGCCATTTATATTATGACAGCAACCTTCTTCTACATGACCTTTATCCTGCTGTCCACCGCTCTGGTCTGCATGAAAAATGCCTTCCCCGGCAATCTCTGGAGTACCGCCTCCGCCATCATCGGGTACGGAAATGCAGGAAAGGTCCTCTCCCTTCCCATCACCGTAAAAACCATGGAAATGACCACGCCCTACCCCTGTGCCGTCTCTATTTTCCTGCTGATGCTTTGCTATGCGCAGATTCTGGTATTTCTGATGCTTCTGTTTAACCTGCTCAAAGGACAACTGGCAGGGGTAATCAGCGTATTTGTATTTAGCTTATATGGATTTCTTTTAAGTCCTTCCACTCTGCAGACTATTTTTCAGCTGGAAGACAAAGAAATGTACCGGGCAAACGTGTTCCTTGGCTGGGTTTCGCCCCTCAATCACGCCACTTACCAGATGCACAACTTCGGTTATGACCTGCTGCCCACGCTCCACCAGACTTATCTGATTTCCGGCGTGGTGATTCTGCTTCTTTTTGCGGCATCGTTAAGCGCAGTGCGGCGTTATAACTTTCTTTTTACGGGGACGGCGTAAACTAGTATGCCTCACACTAATTACTCACCTGTTTTACTTGTCTAAATTTCCATCTGCTGCGTTGTCGTCAATCGTCGTAGCCACCGCTACGACTCATTCCTCCGTCTTGCAGAATGAAAATTTATCCTGCGCGAAACAGGCACTTAATTAGTGTGAGACATACTAGCATAAATAACATCAGACAAAGTTTTTCGGATAAGAAGAAAGATGCGTTTTACTGAAAAATAGCACCTGCCGCCCCGGAGCACTCATAAGGAGGATCGATACATATGGCAATCATCTCTGTACAAAATGTACATAAATCTTTCGGTGAAGAAGAGGTTTTAAAAGGTATTACCCGCGATTTTGAAACCGGTAAAATTCATGGAATTGTTGGAAATAACGGCAGTGGAAAAACCGTTTTGATGAAATGCATCTGCGGTTTTCTTTTTCCGGATTCCGGGCGGATTCTGGTTCGTGGAAAACAGGTCGGAAATGACATGGATTATCCGGACAATCTGGGTGTTATTATCGAAACACCCGGATTTTTGCCAAATCTGACGGGATTAAAAAATCTGAAGCTGCTGGCAAATCTGAATCGAAAGATCCGAGAGCCGCAAATCCGGGAAGCCATTTTCCGGGTGGGCCTTGACCCAAATCTGAAAAAGCCCGTCAGCAAATATTCACTGGGCATGCGCCAGCGTCTGGGAATCGCTCAGGCCATTATGGAAGACCCGGATCTGCTGATTCTGGATGAACCGTTGAATGGACTGGACAAAAACGGAGCCCGACACATGCGGGAACTCATCAAAGAACTCCGTGCAGAAGGAAAAACCATTTTGCTGGCCAGCCATAATCAGATCGATATCGATGAATTATGTGACACCGTCTGTGAAATGGATGACGGCATTATGACTATGATTCGGGGGGAGAATAAAGAGGATAAGAAAGATCAACAAGATACCTGTCCACATTCATATGAAGATAAAGAAGATATCCATCCATATGAGAATAAAAACGATTCTCATTCACATACGGAAATTTCTCTTCTCATGAGCAATCTTTCCCTTCTGGAAAATGCCGCACTGCCGCTGTCAGTCCGGGGAATACCGAAAAAAGAACGGGAACAGAAAGCAGCAGCCGTTTTGACAGAACTGGGGCTGAGCCAGATTCTTCATGCCCGCCCTTCTCAGGTTACAGCCCGACAACGTGAACAGGTGCTTCTGGCACAAAAAATACTATTAAACGGAGAAAAACAATGATGAGATGTTTTGTTACTATAAAAAAGAAATTTTTCCTGATACTTCTGACACTTTGTCTGGTATTTCCGCTCTCCCCGGCACAGGCTGCGGAAGGTACTGTAGTTTCCACGGAAAATACCACCATTTCCGCAGAAGGTCACTCTGATTCCAAAAATAGCAGTTCTTCTTCTGAGAGCAATTCTGATTCTTTCGAGAATAGTTCTTCTTCTGAAAGTGATTCTAATTCTTCTAAGAAC
>JBGVFN010000051.1:0-5689 GCA_045121095.1 Lachnospiraceae bacterium
AGATAGAAACATTGAAATCCTCCGCGATTATCAGTGCGATAGAAAGGGTGCGTTAAGAATGAGTCATTTTACAAATAAAGATATGAATAAACAGTATTTCCCATTTACTGCAATCGTTGGACAGGACAGCATGAAAGAATCTCTGATTCTCAATGCAGTAAATCCAAAGATTGGCGGGGTACTTGTATTTGGAGAAAAAGGTACTGCAAAATCCACCGCAGTTAGAGCACTGACAAGATTGCTTCCTGAAATTGAAGTGATCAAAGGCTGTCCATTCCATTGTAATCCGGATAATCCAGAGGAAATGTGTGACAAATGTTATAAAAAATATTTAAAAGGTGAAACTTTTGAACGTGAAAAAATGAGAATGCCAGTTGTAGATCTTCCTGTATCTGCAACAGAAGACCGTGTGGTTGGTTCTTTGGATATTGAAGCGGCTATTCAGAGCGGCGAAAAGAAATTTGAACCAGGGGTACTGGCAATGGCCAATAGAGGGATTTTATATGTAGATGAAATCAACCTCTTAGATGACCATATCGTAGACTTATTACTGGATTCTGCAGCTATGGGAATCAATACCGTAGAACGTGAAGGCGTATCCTTCTCCCATCCTGCAAGATTTATTCTTGTAGGAACCATGAACCCGGAAGAAGGGGAATTACGACCACAGCTTCTTGATCGTTTTGGTTTAAGTGTTGAAATCAAAGGAATCAGCGATCCAATGAAGCGTGTTCAGATTGTAAGACTTCGCGGGGAATATGAAGATGATCCAAAAGCATTTGTAGAACGTTATTATGATGAAGAACACAGACTTTGCCATCTGATCGAGGATGCCATTAATTTGTTGCCAAAAGTACAGATCAGCGATGATATTTTGCTGTTAAATGCAAAGCTTTCGATTGCTATGGAAGTAGATGGACATCGTTCTGATTTAACACTGATGAAAACAGAAAGAACTTTGGCTGCGGTTAGAGGAAAAACAGAAGTAACCAAAGATGAAGTTCGTGATTCTGCAAGAATGGTATTTTTACATAGAACAAGAATGCTGCCATTTGAAACAAGTAGAACAATCGATATGGATCGAATTAATAAGATTATTGATGGAGAAGAATAATGAAAAAAATTGTTGCTGTTTTATGGCATAATTCAGCCAATCGTGTGAGAATCTTGCGTGAGGAATTGGACAAGATTGCTCAGGTAACGATATTTTCATCCGGAGCATTGGCGGAGGGAGAGGAAGACATTTATGCTCTTTACCATGCCATTGATGAAGCAGATTTGTTACTGTTAAATGAAACTGCTTCCGACACCGTTTGGAAGGAGATTAATGAATATTTAAAAGACTGCACAAAACCAATGATTTATGTTGGTGGCGAAGCGGCTCTTCATGTGAAAAATCCGGAACAGGCAAAATGGATTTCTGCATGCAATGCTTACTACACATATGGTGGAACCGACAATATGCTGAATATGTTTCGCTGGATCTGTGCAGAAGCATTAGGAGAAAATGTATCTTATGCGGAAGTGAATCGTATCCCATGGGATGCCATCTTTTCTCCAGATAGCGAGAAACTGTATGAAGCTCCGGAAAACTTTTTGGCGGATTACCCTCAAAATGAAAAAGGTACCATTGCACTGGTAATTTCAAGATCTGCATGGGTAAGCAAGGATATGGATGTAGAATATGCCTTGATCCGTGAAATGCAGAGCGTTGGGTTTACGGTACTTCCAATCTTTACTTATGCCATGGCCGATAAAAACATCGGGGCATATGGGGTGGAAGCTGCCATTGAAAAGTTCTGTTTTACAAAAGACGGAAAACCATGTATCGATGGAATGATTCGTCTTGCAGGGATGTTCCAACATGGTGCATCCAGTGCAGTGATGGAAAAACTGGCTTGCCCGGTAATTAAGCCAATCTGTTCCTACAACATGACCGTTGATGAATGGAAAGAAAATGAAGACGGAACCATTGCAGATGTTGCATGGAGCATTGCGCTTCCTGAACTGGATGGTGCAATTGAGCCGATGTTTATTGGTGCTCAGGAAAAACAGGGAGAAGCAGAACGCAGAGTACCGGTTGAGAGTCGTGTGAGAAAACTGGTTCGCCGTCTGGAAAAGTGGGTAACACTTAAGAAAAAAGATAACAAAGATAAAAAAGTAGTATTTATGCTCAATAATAATCCATGTACTTCACTGGAAGCATCTGTTGGCGGGGGTGCAAACTTGGATACACTGGAAAGTGTGGTCAGAGTTATGCGTGCCATGGAAGAGAGCGGTTATTACTTTGAGGATATGCCGGAATCCGGAGAAGCACTCATTAAAAAGATTATGGAGAGAAAAGCACTTTCGGATTTCCGTTGGACAACCACTGGAGAAATTGTAAACAAAGGCGGTGCTCTTGACCTGGTATCAAAAGAGCAGTATGAACAGTGGTTTTTAGAACTTCCGGAAGATTTAAGAACTTCCATGCTGGAAAACTGGGGAGAACCTGCCAGCGAAGGCATGGTATATGATGGGAAAATGTTGGTAACTGGTGTACAGTTTGGAAATACCATCGTTTGTGCCCAGCCAAAGCGTGGATGTATGGGTTCGAAATGCGATGGAACAACCTGTAAGATTTTACATGATCCTCATATTCCACCAACTCATCAGTATCTGGCAACTTATCGCTGGTTTGAAAATGTATTTGGTGCAGATGTGCTGATTCATGTGGGAACTCATGGGAATTTGGAATTCCTTCCCGGAAAATCGGTTGCATTATCAGACTCCTGCTGTACAGATGCCTGTCTTGGAAACCTGCCGCTGTTATACATTTACAATGCGGACAATCCACCAGAAGCAACCATTGCTAAGAGACGAGCAATGGCTGTAACAGTAGACCATATGCAGACCATTATGGTTTCCGGGGGGCTGTATGATGAGTTGGAAGAAATTGATGGTCTGTTAAGCAAATACGAAAAAACCAAAATTGCAGATGCCACTCAGGCACATTTAATGGAACATTTAATTTATGATGAGATTCAGAAAAATTCGCTCTTATCATTTATTGACTTGGATGATTATCATAATCGAATGGATGAAATTGTGGAACAGTGCCATAAAGTGTTATCCACTGTAAAAAACACACAGATTCAAGATGGAATGCACATTTTTGGAGATATTCCGAAAGGTGAACGCTTAGAGGCAATGATCTGCTCCATTCTTCGTTATGAAGGAGTAGAAAGTAAATCTTTAAGAGGCAGCATTTGCAAACTGCTTGGAGTAGAACTTGGAGACGTGTTAGCATCTCAGGGCCGTTTTTATGAAACTTATATGATGACAGGCGGAGAACTGCTGGCAGAGGTTGATGAGATTCTTAAGAAACTGATCAAGTTGTTCCTCGAACAGAAAGAATTTATAGGTCAGGAAAGTGTTCTTGGTAAATTTGAAGTTGTAAATTACGACGCAGTAAAAGAAATCAATTCTTTTAAGGAACGTGTTGATGATATTGCAAAACGAATTGCAGAATCAAAAGAAATCGAATCTTTACTTGCTGGTATGGATGGACAGTTTATTCCGGCAGGGCCGGCAGGAATTGTAACTCGCGGAAGAGATGATGTCTTGCCAACAGGACGCAATATGTATTCACTTGATCCGGAAATGGTTCCAACAAAAGCTGCCTGGGAAATCGGAAGACATCTTGGAGATGCTCTGATTGATAAATTTAAGGATGAAGAAGGAAGATATCCGGAAAATATGGCTCTTTACTGGATGACCACAGATATTATGTGGGCTGACGGGGAAGGTATGGCACAGTTATTGTACATGCTTGGTGTTGAACCAGTATGGCTTCCAAACGGAAAGGTACGTTCCTTTAGAGTCGTTCCATTGGAAGAATTGGGTCGCCCAAGAATTGATGTGACTGTAAAGATTTCAGGGATTTTAAGAGATAACTTCCAGAACTGTATTAACCTGGTGGATGATGCAATCCGTACAGTTGCAGGTTTGGATGAACCAATTGACAAAAACTATATTCGTAAACATACCATGGAAATGCAGCAGGAAAATCCAGAGCTTTCTTTCGAAGATGCCACAGCCAGATTATTTGGTGCACAGCCAGGTACTTATACTGCAGGGGTAAATCTTTTGATCTACTCTTCTTCATGGGAAAATCAGAACGATATCGGAGATTTATTTACGCTGTATAATCAGTATTCTTACGGACGTGACCGCTTTGGTAAAGAAGCAATTGATGTGCTTCAAAAGAATTTATCTACAGTAGAGTTAACCTATGACAAGGTAATGTCGGATGAACATGACCTTTTGGGCTGCTGCTGCTACTTTGCAAACCATGGCGGAATGACAGCTGCTGCAAATAATTTATCCGGTTCGGAAATCAAAACATACTATGGTGACAGCCGTGAAACTACCAGTGTGGAAGTTCGTACCCTTGGGGAAGAAATTCATCGTGTAGTAAATGGGAAATTGTTAAATCCAAAATGGATTGAAGGTCAGAAACGTGCAGGATACCAGGGTGCGGGTGACATCAGTAAACGAGTTGGACGAGTTTATGGCTGGGATGCTACAACCAATGCGGTAGATGACAGCATTTTTGACGATATTACCAAAGTGTTTGTTGCCAATGAAGAAAACCGTCAGTTCTTTATGGAAAATAACCCATGGGCACTGGAAGAAATGTCAAGACGATTACTGGAAGCATGTGATCGAGGTCTTTGGACTCCGGAAGACGGGTTGTTAGAAGAGATTCAGGACGCATACCTTGAACTGGAAGGCTTCCTTGAAGAAGACATGGGAGACCAGACTGGAGAATTCCAAGGAAGTTCTATTGAGGTGATGCCAAAAGATCAGATGGAAATATTCAGAAAAAATGCACAGAAACTTCATAGTGTAAAAAAATAAATAGAATAATATTTTTTGAAATGAAATAGTAAAATCTATTGAAAAATCAATAAAAAATTGATGTCAAAGACAATGAAGCTATGTTACCTCCTTACATTGAACATGTGTTATTTGATTGTTAAAAACATAGATGATGTCGGGTGTGTTGCATTAAGAACAACATATGGAAACATCTTTCGGAGTTTAAAAGAACAATTGAAAAAGTTGGATATGAAAAAATTCAACTTGTAACTATAAGTAGACCATCTGCATATGGAGAATATGAACCGTATCATTTTGTAGATATTGAAGCGGAATTCGAAAATGCAGTTGTAAATATGTAATAACTGAGAGCAGAACTGATGATGATTGGTTCTGCTTTTTCTCATTTAAGAGCGATGTCTTGAACTAAAAAGCACCGTAACTTTCAGTTTCATGAATTGAATATGATGCGTTATGAACCGATTAGTGTAATTACCAGTCGGTTTATTTTTTTGTTCTGAGGTTAAAATTCACATCATTTCTTTTGCCTGTGACATAGGAGGAAATCCCTCACTATGTTTTGGAGGTGCAGTCATGGTTCCGGAAGAAGTTGTGGAAAAATATGATAGAGAAATGGACAGAAGAACGAGGCAGAATCTGGAGCGTTTTGCAGAGTTTATGGTGAGAATGATTGAAAAGTATGGTCATAAGGTTTTGGCAGAAATGGAAAGAGAAGAAGCGGAAAAGCAGCAGAATGGACAGTAAGAAAATGCGTCGATTATTTTTTTGTAATCGGCGCATTTTACCCGCTGACGCAATGGAAAAA
>JBGVFN010000052.1:0-2933 GCA_045121095.1 Lachnospiraceae bacterium
CAGCCATGTGTGGAACATGTTTGATTTTGGATGTGCTGCACGTAATGAAGGTGGTGTATCCGGCAGAAATAACAAAGGGCTGGTAACGATCGACAGAAAAACAAAGAAGGACAGTTATTACATTTACAAGGCATACTGGAATCCAGAACCTATGGTACATATTGCCGGAAAACGCTACGCCCAAAGAAGCGGCAAAACAACTGAAATCCGTGTATACACCAATCAGGAAAAAGTGACACTGTACCTGAATGGTGCTTTAGCAGAAGAAAAATCAGCTGTGGATAACGTTGCAGTCTTTACAATTGCGCTGGCAGACGGTATGAATACCCTGCTGGCAGCTACCGGAGCTGTAAAAGATAGCGCTGTACTTGAAAAAGTAAAAAAAGAACCTGACATTTATGTAATGCCGCCGGAACCGGGTACAAATAGCGCGGAAGGTGCCGCAAACTGGTTTTCACTGATGGGAGATTTAGATTTACCGACAGTTATGGAATTTCCAGAAGGTATGTACAGCATTAAAGATACGTTTGAAACTATTTATGAAAACGAAGAAGCTTTTGCTGTTATCTGTACTCCCTATAAAATGATTATAAATGTGGAATTGGGACCGGACCTTCCCCAGTGGAGCATGATGAAATCCATGACACCGGAGAAACTTTTCCCTATCATAAATATGCCGGATGGCACATTGGAAAGAGTAAATGCACAGTTAATTAAGATAAAAAAATAATGGCTTTTAATCAGCATAAATAAAAGTAATCGCTTTTAATCAACATGAATGTAAGATCAATGAAAACGCGGCTTTTAGGAGAAAATAAATATGGCAAAAAATAATGTAAAACCTTTTGGCATGAGGGACAAGATCGGTTATATGTTTGGTGATATCGGTAATGATTTTACCTTCCTCCTGTCATCCAGTTTTTTAATGAAGTTCTACACAGATATTATGGGGGTTGATGCTGCTATCGTAGGTATCGCCATGATGGTAGCACGTTTTGTGGATGCTTTTACCGACGTAATGATGGGACGTATCTGCGATCGAAGTAAAATGACACCCGTTGGTAAGTTTAAACCCTGGATCCGGAGAATGTGCGGACCTCTGGCAATTTCATCTTTTTTAATCTACCAGAGCGGACTTGCAAATATGCCAATGAGCTTTAAGATTGTATATCTGTTTGTTACCTATATTTTATGGGGTTCTATATTCTACACCTCTGTTAACATACCCTACGGTTCCATGGCATCTGCAATTTCAGGCGATCCAGATGACCGACAGTCCTTATCCACCTTTCGAACCATCGGCGGCTCCCTGGCAGGAGTGGTATTAGGTGCCGGTATTCCAATGATCGTCTATGATCATGTGGACGGAGTTGCCATACTGAATGGCGGAAAATTTACAATAGTTGCAGGAATATGTTCTGCATTAGCAATTGTCTGCTATATGATTTGTTATACATTTACTACAGAACGTGTAAAACCCGATGTAGATTTGTCAACATCCGGTCAACAGGAAAATGTCCTTGTGATGTTAAAGAAAGCATTGACCAACCGTTCTCTCATTTCCGTCATCGCAGCTTCCATCGCTCTGCTTCTTGCACAGCTTACCATCCAGGGAATGGCAAATTATGTTTATCCGAACTATTACGGAAATACAACAGCTCAATCTGTTTCTATGATTACCATGTTGGTGGGCATGCTTATATCTGGAGCATTGGCGAAACCACTGGCAGCAAAATTTGGTAAAGCGGAAGTTGGCGCCGTAGCCAGCGCACTGGCGGCAATCGTTTGTATTATATTATTGGCTCTTCGTCCGGAAAATGTATGGGTATATGTGGCAATCCAGATGGTCAACTGGATTGGTCTTGGAATGTACTCCATGGTTTCCTGGGCACTGATCGGCGATGTCATCGATGCCACAGAATTGCAGAAAGGCATCCGCGAAGATGGTTCTGTATATGCATTGTACTCCTTTGCACGTAAGCTCGGCCAGGCTGCATCTTCCGGTCTGACAGGTTCCCTGCTTGCCATGGTTGGTTATTCCGCTGCAACGGCATTTGATACGAAAGTTGTTAACGGTATTTATAATATCGCCTGCATCATACCAGCAATTGGATTTCTGGCACTTGCACTGATTCTTTGGTTCTGGTATCCGCTGCATAAAAAACAGGTGGATGCAAATGTCGCGGCGTTAAAGATGAAACATGGGGAATAGGTAGCTGCCTGT
Organism: Lachnospiraceae bacterium; assembly: GCA_045121095.1. GTDB lineage: Bacteria > Bacillota > Clostridia > Lachnospirales > Lachnospiraceae > TWA4. Next base: position 2,225 of record JBGVFN010000052.1, read on the forward strand.
TTATAAATAAGCCCTTTGTACACAAAAATGAGCCGGATTTTTTCCGGCTCTTAAATGCTTTGATCATGGATTTTGAATTAATTTTTCCTTCTTTCTCTCCACTTGCCGTTCGTTCTTTCATAATATGAATCATATACGCCAGCATAACAATAATTATGATCAATAAAATATCTGTCATTACTCTTCCTCCACAATTTCAATGCCATTGATCATATTAATATCAATCAGCTTAATTACTGTTTCCTTCTACACAAGATGATCTTCTTTTGTTCTGGCATATTCGATACGTATCCATTCATCATTGACTTCCAGAACTCTTACCGCAGCATTGTGTCCCCAATCCAGACCAGATTCCAGCAAAAGTTCCACATCTGATCCACTAATCTTTACTTTCTTTCCATTATAATCACTTCTATCCCAGCCACCCATGACAATATGCCTGTACGCCTGCATAACCACCAATGGTAAGTCCTGCGATAATCGCTATTACCAGAACAATTATTTTGACTCGATTTCTTTTTAATGAATGCTTTAACATCTGAATAGCATCATTCTGTTTCATTTTGTCTGTAAGTGCTTCAAAAGAAGGCGTCTATCACAATCTTAGCCATTGTGATAGAATGCCTTTAACTGATTACAGAAGTTTTGTATGCTTCCGTTTCAGCCTGCATTGATCCGGCAGTTCCTTTGACCAGGGAAGATACCGGTC
>JBGVFN010000053.1:0-8210 GCA_045121095.1 Lachnospiraceae bacterium
TTTTGCCTCTGTAACCATCAAGGAAAACAGAGCTGGTAATGTTCATCAGATGATGAATATATACATCAGATAAAAATAATCCGAGTTTTAATTCCTTAAAACGATTGTAAACTGCGTTAGAATGATATATACTATTTGCAATGAACATCTCCTTTGTAATGTGTGTATCTTGTTTTGTGGTTATTACAATTATACATCATTACTCTGGAGATGTTTGCATTTTGTGCAAAATTTGTTATTTAATCATTTATAGTTTATTGCTTATTTTTGTAAGTTAATCTAGCATTTTTCCATATTTTGTTATATGATACATATATTCTCTGTGTATCTGAAAATGTATCGGTTCCGTATAAACTAAAATATCTGAATCCATATACAATCTCAGCAGATACTTCATTATATAAGTTTTTCCCAAAAAGAAACATAAACTGCATGAGACAAAATATGCACAAAATACAACAATTTCCACCACACATACGTAAAAATATACACATTTTACTTATTCAGCACATATCAGTATATGAAGGAGTCCTATGAACAAACCTGTTTTTTCCCTCGTTTCCAAAGAAAAATTTATTGATCTGGATCTCTACCAATTCGGAAAAGAGACCTGTACCCCTGCCCATTCCTTTGGTCCGGCTGCACGAAATCATTATTTATTCCACTATATTCTTTCCGGATCAGGAACCCTGATGGCAAACAATTCCCACGGCAGCGATGATACTTACCATTTAAAAAAAGGACAGGGATTTATGATCTTTCCCAATCAGATTACAACCTATATTGCGGATCAGGATGATCCCTGGGAATATATCTGGCTGGAATTTGATGGTCTTCGGGTAAGAGAATCACTGGGAAGCTCCGGATTTACTCCCGATACGCCCATCTACCGTACACATAAAGAATCTCTTCGTGATAGTATGGTCCATGAAATGAACTGCATTATCCAGAATCAGCAGGCAACTTCTTTTTCTTTAATTGGACATTTGTACCTTTTTCTGGATTTGCTAACCCGCTCCGCCACACCAGCAGCTGTCCCAAAGGGCAGTAAACTTCGTAATTTCTATGTAAAAGCCGCTGTTGCCTTCATTGAACAAAATTACCAGAACAACATTTCCATTGAAGACATTGCATCGGTGTGCGGCCTGAACCGCAGTTATTTTGGGAAAATTTTTCATGACGCCGTAGGAAAATCTCCCCAGCAGTTCCTGCTGGATTACCGGATGATCAAAGCCGCTGAACTGCTAAAACTCAGTCAGCTGTCCATTGGCGAGATCAGCGGTGCAGTAGGCTATACCAACCAGCTGCATTTCTCACGGGCATTTAAAAATGTATATGGCGTCTCTCCCAGAGAATGGAGAAAAAATAACGGCTGCCACATCAGCTGAAAATTCAGCCAACGTGACAGCCTGTATAAACTGTGTAAATGCTCTAATACTGCAGTAACTTTAATTTTATAAGAAACGTTCGCTGTAATACTACAGCACCTTCGACAGGAAATCCTGAAGTCTGGGATCTTTGGGATTTTCAAAGAATTCTTTGGGTGTATTACTTTCCTTGATTACGCCTTCATCAATGAAAATAACACGGTTTGCCACTTCTCTGGCAAATCCCATTTCGTGTGTTACAACAACCATGGTCATGCCTTCTGAAGCCAGCTGCTTCATCAGTTCCAGAACTTCGCCTACCATTTCAGGATCCAGCGCAGATGTGGGTTCATCAAACAGAATCACATCGGGATTCATGGCAAGAGAACGAACAATGGCGATACGCTGCTTCTGTCCGCCGGATAATGTGGAAGGATATACATCTGCCTTATCCTCCAGACCGATACGTTTCAGCAGCTCCATAGCATGTACTCTTGCTTCTTCTTTAATCTGTGCCGGTGTTTCTGTAATGGGAACCATCTCCTTTTTGTTTTCCTTTTTACGGAACACATTCAGGATACTGTTGATGGTATTCTGTCTTTTGATTTTCTTTAAATCCTGACATCTTAAATGTACCGGTGCCAGCATGATATTCTGTAAAACAGTCTTATTGTTAAACAGGTTAAAATGCTGGAATACCATACCCATATGGCGGCGGTGTACATTAATATCCACCTTCTGGTCCGCAATATCCACACCATTGAAAATAATACTTCCGCCGGTGGGGTCTTCCATACAGTTCAGACACCGTAAAAATGTACTTTTACCGGAGCCGGAGGGGCCAATGACCGCTACGATATCTCCTTTATTGATGGTCACGTTGATTCCTTTCAGAACTTCCGTGTTATGAAAGCTTTTCTTAAGATTAATTACGTCTATCACTCTTCTGCAGGCTCCTTTCCATCAATTTGATCAGCAGAGAAATCACCAGTACCAGTGCAATATAGATCAGTGCCATTACCAGATACGGAACCATGAATTCATAGCTGTTGCTTCCGATATAGCTGAATGCAACGTAAAGATCGGCTGCACCTACAAAACTTACTACGGAAGTTTCCTTAATCAGGGAAATAAATTCATTACCCAGAGTAGGAAGGATGTTTTTAATTGCCTGAGGAATTACAATCTGCATCATACTTGTGCCAAAACTTAATCCCACTGCACGGCCAGCTTCCATCTGGCCTGAATCAACAGACTGGATACCGCTTCGCATGATCTCAGAAATATAAGCACCACTATTCAGACCAAATACCATGATCGCAACCTGAACACCGGTCATCTTTAATCCGATGATGGGCAGCAGTACATAGTAAAATACCAGCAGCTGAACAACCATGGGTGTTCCTCGGAACAATGCCACATAAAAACTGCAGATACCATTTAACACCTTGGGCAGCGTCTTATATTTGGGGAGTACTCTTACCGTCGCGATCAGTGTTCCGATCACAATACCGATCAGCAGACCGCTGATAGCGATCAAAAGAGTATTCTGTAAGCCCTGTACGACCTTTACATATCCATTCTGTTCCCAGAATATTTCTATAAATTTGTTTATTTTTTGATCAAAATTACCCATTTCTTTCCTTTTTCATCCCTTCAGGAATTACTGCTTTTCGTAATTATTCAAGACAGTTCGCCCTGCTGAACGATTACTGCATTTCGTTGATTGCAGCAGTAATGGAAGCTGCGGGAGCTGCATCGATGATTACATATTTGATATTGCCATTTAACATATCCTGGATAGCCAGTGAACCGTTTTTGTAGGTCTTGCAGGTTGCAGGAAGTCCGTCAAATCCCCAGTCAGCGCTGCCTTCTACATAGAACTGACCTGTTGTACCTGCCTGAACACCAACAGTATCAGCATCTGTCATTTCATTCAGGATTGCTACGATGGAATCCGCATCTGCACATTCATCAAATGCAGTTTCTGTGCTGGGTACAACCAGTCTCTGAGAAGCTTCATAATAAGATTCGGTAAAGGTTACATATTCTTTTCTATCTTCGTTAATAGTCAGACCTGCCATAGCAATATCACATTTCTGCTGGCCTACGGACAGACATACTGCTTCGAAATCCATGTTCTGGATTACCAGTTCCTGACCAAGCTTTTCAGCCAGAAGTGCTGCGATTTCCATATCGATACCGTAATATTTATCACCCTTTGTATATTCGAAAGGTTCAAAAGCAGCGTTGGTAGCAACTACCAGCTGATCTTTTGTGGTATCTAACTCTGCAGAAGTAACCGCTGTAGGTTCACCCTCACCGAAATACTTTTCGCAGATTGCATCTAAAGTGCCATCTTCTTTGATTTCGTTGATCAGTGCATTGGCTTCTTCCAGCAGTTCCGGCTGTGTTTTATCTACACCAAACGCATACTGTTCGCTTGTCAGGTCAACATCGATTACTTTTGCTGTTACAGGGCCTTCGTTTTCACTTTCTTTGTTTGCAGACTCGCTGCCGCCGCATGCTGTCATTGAAAATGCACATGCCATAACCAGTAACATACTTACTAATTTTTTCATACTTTATTCCTCCATGCTTTCTGAAAAACAATAGTTATGTAACAAGCAGCTGTTCAATACCTTCCCAGCCACTATAACAACTCAGTTCCTGCTGAATTGTTTTTTGCATAAAAATGCAAGCGTAAATTTTATTCTACTACAAACCCCTGAAATGTCAAGTATCCCCGTATACAAAACGAAGTCATTTTTATGCATTTTCCATGGGAATTCCGAATTTTCCATTTTTTTCATGTTACTGTTATACATAATCCGGTGGTCTTCATAAGAAACGTTCTTAGCAATAACACCAATAATAATACAGAAACCCCTAAAAATCTTCCATACAAATTTGTTTTCTGAAAAACTATAATAAAAGTATAAAATGAAACAAGTGATTGTTCAGAGGCAGCTGAACTTTCCTGAATTATTGGAGGATATTATGCGTAATATTATTAATTTGAATGAAAACTGGAAATTTATCCAGGAAAATGTGGGCCTTCCCACAGCATACCCTGCTGACTGGCAGACTGTCAATTTACCTCACAGCTGGAATGCAGTAGACGGCAATGACGGTAACGGCGGCTACGACCGCGGCACTTACTGGTACGCAAAGTCTTTTGCAACTCCCAAACAACCTCTGGCTGGCGGTCGTGTGTTTGTTGAAATCCTTGCAGCAGGACAGCAGGCAAGTGTTTATGTAAACGGTGAAAAAGTAACCTACCATGAAGGCGGCTACTCTATTTTCCGTGCAGATATCACCGATCTGTGCAAAGATGGAGAAGACAACCTGCTGGTAGTAGAATGCAGCAACGAATTCAAAGACAGTGTTTATCCTCAGAACGCAGACTTTACCTTCTACGGCGGCCTTTACCGCGGCGTAAATCTGATCAGCGTTCCCAATGCACACTTTGATCTGGAATACTACGGCGGACCTGGTATCAAAGTAACTCCCCAGCCCACAGAATGCGGCGGAGCAACTTTTGAGATTGAAACATTTGTAAAGAATATTGATGAAAACTTTACCGTTCTGTACAGCATCAAAGATGCAGAAGGCAAAGAAGTTGCTTACGCATGCCGTCCCGCAGATGCTGCAAAAGTAACCGTATTTGTTCCCGATGCGGTAAAATGGGATATGGACACCCCTTATCTCTACACCGTAACTGCATTATTACAGAGAAGAAATGAAGCCTACGATGAAATCAGCACCCGTGTTGGTGTAAGAAGCTTCTCCTGTGATCCCAGCAAAGGATTTATCATCAATGGCGTAGAAACACCTCTTCGTGGTGTAAGCCGTCATCAGGATATTATGTACAAAGGCAACGCTCTGACCAAAGAAGATCATTATGAAGATGCAAGACTGATCAAAGAACTGGGCGCCAACACCATTCGTCTGGCTCATTATCAGCATTCTCAGGACTTCTACGATGCATGTGATGAGATCGGTTTCGCAAACTGGGCTGAAATTCCTTTCATCAGCGTTATGAATAAAGATCCGGAAGCACATCAGAACTGCATCAGCCAGATGAAAGAACTGGTTGTGCAGAACTACAACCACCCCTCCATCTTCTTCTGGGGTATTTCCAACGAAATCCTCATCGGCGGTATCTCTGAGCAGCTGGTAGAAAACCACAAAGAATTAAACGCACTGGTAAAAGAAATGGATCCTACCCGTCTGACCACCATTGCACATGTATCCATGACTCCCATCGAAGGACCCATGCACTGCATTACTGATACCGAAAGCTACAATCACTACTTTGGCTGGTACAACAAGAAAATGGAAGACAATGGCCCCTGGCTGGATAACTTCCACGAAATTCATCCCAATATCTGTCTGGGCGTATCTGAATACGGCTGTGAAGGTATTATCACCTACCACGGACCGAACCCCAGATGCAAAGACTACAGCGAAGAGTACCAGGCACTGTACCATGAACATATGGCAAAAGTTCTGGATGAACGCCCCTGGATCTGGTCCAGTCATGTATGGAACATGTTCGACTTCGGCTGTGCAGCCCGTGATGAAGGCGGCGTAGCAGGACGTAACAACAAAGGTCTTATGACCATGGACAGAAAGACCAAAAAAGACAGCTACTATATTTACCAGGCATACTGGACCAAAGCTCCCATGGTGCATCTGTGCGGCAAACGCTATGCACAGAGAGCCGGTGAAACCACCGAAATCCGCGTATATTCCAACCAGCCCACTGTAAGCCTGTACTTAAACGGCAAGCTGCTGGAAGAAAAATCCGCAGAAAAAGTATTTGTATTCACCGCAGCTCTGGAAGAAGGCTTCAACATCCTTATGGCAAAAGCAGGCGATGTAACGGATACCATGACTCTGGAAAAAGTTGCAGAAGAACCCGAAATCTATACCCTTCCCGGCGTAGATGACGGCTCCGAAGGCGCTGCTAACTGGTTCACACAGATGGGTGATCTGGAACTGGTTCCCGAACTGAAATTCCCGGAAGGAAAACACAGCATCAAATCCACACTGGGCTCCATCTACAACAACCCTGACGCATGGAAGATGCTGCAGGATCTGATGAAACTGCCCATCTCACCGGAACACGGTATGTGGGGAATGGTTCAGAACTTTACCATCGAAGGCATGCTGGAAATGAGCGGCGACTCCATCCCCGAAGCAGCAATCGCCATGATCAACTCCAAACTGAATGAATTTGATGTCATGTAAGCGGACTGCTTTACAATCTGAAAAATAGATGACAAAAAGGCTGGTATCGGACAAATCAGTTCCGATATCCAGCCTTTTTAGATATACTCTTTACCCAAGTATTACCTGGATTTTTACATATATTTTTCCTTCAGCTCACCCATTTTCGCTGCATAAGCATGATTCTGCTTCTGCTGAAGAAGAGTCTGCTGAATCGTTCCCTTTGCTTCTTCAAAAGGCTTTACAGATGCCTCATTTTTCTTTTCTACCTTAATTAAATGATAACCAAACTGTGTCTTAACCGGACCTACAACAGTTCCGATTTCTGCCGCAAATGCAGCTTCTTCAAATTCTTTTACCATCTGGCCTTTTCCAAATTCTCCCAGATCACCGCCTTTAGAACCGGAAGGACAGGTAGATGATTCCTTTGCAGCATCTTCAAATGTCTTTTCACCCTTAGTGATGGACTCCAGAATTGCCTTACATTCCGCTTCTTCTTTTACCAGAATATGTTTTGCACTGACAGTGGCACCTTTCTGGAAACGCTGCTGATTTGCTTCATAAAATTCTTTTACTTCTTCATCTGTAACTGTCACGGATTTTAATACTTCACCAATTGCCATCTGTGCCAGGATATCCTTTCTGGCATTTTCCATGATTGCTTTAAATTCAGCAGTCTCTTCCAGCTTCATCTCTTCACCCAGCTTTGCATAAACACGATAAGCGATCAGCTGCTCCAGACACTGTTTGCGGAACTGAGGGTTAGAAGCATACATTCTCTGTTCCTGAGGCAGACTCTGTAAAAAAGCATCCAGATCTGCATTGGTGATATTTTCTCCTGCTACTACTGCTAAAACTTCCTGATTGTTCATTTCTTTCTCCTTTGCGCAAATATGAACCCTGCGCCCCTTTAATTTTCTTCCGTATAATAAACTGCCTGAAACTCTGCATTAATCTCTGCGATTTCTTTCTTTCCGTTAATATAATCACGGTACATATCCCAAAGATCAATATCACAGCCATCCATACTTTCATCCGCCGGTATCCATTCGCGGATCAGCGCAATCCGTTCTTCCTTTGTGGTATCTTTAATCAATGTACTTTTCATCTGTACAGCACCTCATATTCATTTAGCGGCTATTTAGTACTACAGCGAATATTATTTATACTGCCTGAATTTTTATTAAAAAACGTAAATGGCGGAATTACAGACCTGCATTGCTAAGGAGACCTTTGGTCAAACGTCGGCACTTAACGAGCGACTTTCTGTAAAGAAAGACGAGAGTTTAGTGTCCGCTACGTTTGGGCAGAGCGAGAGCGCGTCTCCGTGTAATACAGGTCTGTAATGGAGCCGTCACTACCTATATTTAGATAAAATTACGTTAACAATGTTCGCTGTAGTACTAGACCCACTCTGCCCATTATATATTACAAAATCCATATTGACAAGTAGCTGCCAAAAAAGCGTCCAGCTCTGTAAAGTAAATTCCTGTCTACTGCTGTTTCATTGACGATGTTACAAGTCTTATCTGTACATCCTTTCAAAATCCACAACGATTGCGATTGGATAAGTACTTATTCACAGTTACAGACCGCATTTTCTCCTCT
>JBGVFN010000054.1:0-32582 GCA_045121095.1 Lachnospiraceae bacterium
TTTTATGGAACTTGCGGTTTTACAACTTGCAGGAGAAAAGCAGAAAAAAATAAAAAAATATGCAGTCCGAAAGCTGATTCTGGAAATGCCGGCCTTGTTTGCAGGCGCTTTTTTCCTGGCAGGAATTCTTTTGATCATAAAATCTCCTCTAACTCCCTGGAGTATGGGCACTCTTACGGGGACAGCCCTTTTGGGGACAGGTGTCATGATCATAAGTATTACAATCCTCAGAATCCAAAATGACAGCCCTTTGCGCCAGAATCAGAAAACGGTACGGATAACTCTGGGAGAAGAAACATATATTGTAACAGCAATTACAGATACTGGAAATAACCTCTATGATAAGTCAGATGGAATGCCGATCCATATTGTGGAAGAAGGTTCTATTTTGAAGGAAGAACAAAAGGAAAGGCTTTTAAAAGAGGAGCCTGAACGATTTACTTTTGTACCTTACTCTTCTCTGGGGAATTCTCATGGACTTTTGACAGTTCTTCAGGTAGAGCGGATCCTGATCCTGGATCATGGAAAGTCAATTGCGTTGGAAAATCAGAAACTGGGGCTGACGAATCAGAAACTGAGCGGAAATGATCTGTTTCAGATGCTGCTTCACCCTGACTTGGAAGCCTGCAGGCATGGAAAAGGAGGATGTATATGATTATCAAGCTGGGGTTACCGGGACGCATACAACTGAAAATTATTCCTGCACTTCGCAATTTCTGTATGCCGGAATACGGAGATGTGCATTATATCGGAGGAAGTGACATTTTGCCGGCTCCCTTTTCACCGGAAGAAGAAGCGGAGTATATTCACCGTCTGGAAACCGGAAATAACAGTATGGAAGCGCGGAGTAAGCTGATTGAGCACAATCTGAGGCTGGTGGTCTATATTGCAAAAAAATTTGATAACACAGGAGTTGGTGTGGAGGACTTAATATCCATTGGAACCATTGGGCTGATCAAAGCCATTAATACCTTTAACAGTGAAAAAAAGATCAAGCTGGCCACCTATGCATCCCGCTGTATTGAAAATGAGATTTTGATGTATCTGCGGAAGAACAGCCGCCTGCGATATGAAGTATCCATTGATGAGCCGCTGAATATTGATTGGGATGGAAATGAATTGCTGCTAAGTGATATTCTGGGGACAGAAGAAGATGAAGTAAGCAGGGGCGTGGAAGATGAAGTAGAGCGCCGATTGCTGAACCGGGCCATTGAAGCGCTGACGCCACGCGAAAAGAAGATCGTTCAGCTGCGTTATGGAATCAATCAGCAGGAAAGTAAGGAAATGACCCAAAAAGAAGTGGCCGATATGATGGGAATCTCTCAATCCTATATCTCCCGGCTGGAAAAGAAAATTATTGGACGGTTAAAGAAAGAAATGATTCGTTTCTCCTGATTTCCAGATACTGACTGTCCTGAAAAAGCATAACAGGTGCCGCAGCCGCACATGATGTACATAAGCTCTGACACGGATTTTATCCGTATCAGATGCTTTTAATCTGCTGTAGAAAAAGCGAAGTTGGTTTACCAAGTATTCCAAAAACGCCCAGCTGGTTTATAAAATGTCACACAAATGCATATTTGGAACACATTTTTAATAGAACCATGCTTCAGCAGATGGATGCCTGAAAACAGGATTATCATGCGGAGGTAAAAAATGGCACTGTACAAAGTAGAAATCTGTGGAGTAAATACAGCGAAGCTTCCGATTTTGAAAGAAAAGGAAAAAGAAGCTTTATTTGAAAAAATTCTGGAAGGTGACCGCTTGGCCAGAGAAGAATATATCAAAGGTAATCTGAGACTGGTATTAAGTGTAATTCAGCGTTTTTCTTCTTCTGGAGAAAATGTGGATGATCTGTTTCAGATTGGCTGTATTGGATTAATTAAAGCCATTGACAATTTTGATATTACACAAAACGTGAAATTTTCAACATATGCGGTTCCAATGATCATCGGAGAAGTCCGCCGCTACCTGCGGGATAATAACAGCATCCGTGTATCCCGTTCTTTGCGGGATATGGCTTATAAAGCCATGTATGCAAAAGAAAATCTGATGAAAAAAAATTCAAAGGAACCGACGATTGAGGAAATTGCAAAAGAAGCAGAACTGGACCCGGCAGATATTGTGTTTGCCCTGGATGCGCTGCAAAGCCCGGTCAGCCTCCATGAACCGGTTTACTCTGACGGCGGCGATACGCTTTATGTCATGGACCAGATTGGTGACAAGAAAAACAGAGAAGAACGCTGGATAGATGAAATTTCTTTAAATGAAGCCATGAAACGTCTCCCGGAACGAGAACGCCATATCATTAATCTGCGCTTTTTTGAAGGGAAAACCCAGATGGAAGTAGCAGATGAAATACACATTTCTCAGGCTCAGGTTTCCCGTCTGGAGAAAAATGCGCTGAAAGTTATGCGGAATTATCTGGTATAATTCTGAAAAATGGTATTTTTATGATCGTTCAATAAAACGTTTTTTAAGAAGGATTGCTTTTGTCGTTTAATTTGAACGCAAATAAATATTTAAATCTTCTGTTTGATTGATTATGATTACCCTCAGTGTACAATGGATTATATCCTTAATACCCTCTTGCGTGCTGAGGACATGGAAATGGCTGTATTCCCTTTGCATTTTAAAGGGATTCTGATGAAAACAGGAGATTTTTTCATGACAAATGATGAATTTATATTGAAGCTTTCCCGGGAATATTATGGTCGTCTATATCGATATGTCAATAAAATCTGCAGTAATAAAGAACTGGTTGCGGATATTGTGCATGACACATTTGTGATTGCTTACGAAAAAGCAGATCAACTGAAAAATTATGAAAATATTACGGGATGGCTGTATGTTACAGCAAGAAAACGGATGTTGAAGCTGCTGGAACAGGTACAATATTTTGAAAATCTGGAGGATCTGGCCGATTCTCTGGAAACGGAAGATGATGTAATTGAACAGTGTATTGAAAAACTGGATTTATATCCGGCTATAGAGCAGCATTTGAAAACAGAAGAATTTGCTCTTTTAATGCGATACTACAAGGAGGGATATGAATACAGGGAACTGGCAGAGGAAAGTCAGGTAACAGAGGCATCCGTAAAGATGAAAATTCGAAGGATCATAGAAAAGGTAAAGAGCAGATTATACAACTATGAAAGGAGTGAACAAATATAGCATGATGCATGTAAAGGCGGCTGGGAACAGCCGCTTTTTACGGTTTGAGCGTCATGGGCGCGCTCTAACGGGTGAAAATCCCGGACAATCGGCTTTCATTTTGGTGTGCGGGTTCTTTCAGATTGCGAAAAGCCGGATTCTGTGATACTATAAAGCGGTTAAATGAAGTGACTGGAAACGGATGGTGGAATTTTGCAGCTGGAATTTGATTTGAATGTATTTAAGGGTCCATTGGACCTGCTGATGCATCTGATAGAAAAGAATAAAATTGATATATATGATATTCCGATTGGACTTTTGACAGATCAGTATATGGCCTGTCTGGAACATATGGAAAATAATCTGGATTCCAACAGCGAATTCCTGGTCATGGCATCTACTTTGCTGTATTTGAAAGCCCGGTCTCTGCTTCCCAGTGAAGAAGAGGAAGAAGAAGACGTTGAAGATCCCAGAGAGGAACTGGTAAGAAGACTGTTGGAATATAAGATGTTTCAGGAAATTTCTCATGTCCTGGAAGAACAGGAAGAACAGGCAGGCGGGAGTATATATCGAAAAGAACAGCTTCCGGAGGAAGTAAAGGCATATAAGGAGCCCATCGATCTGGATGAACTTCTGGAAGGTGTGGATATGAAACGACTTCATAAGGTATTTCAGATGCTTATGCGCAAGCAGGAAGATATGCGGGATCCTGTACGAAGTAATTTTGGAAAGATCCGGAAAGAACCTTTGAAAGTAGGGGACCGTATTGCTCTTTTGACGGAAAGGCTGCGAAGGGAAAAGCATTTCTGGTTCAGCCAGACGCTGGAAGAAGGGGGCCGTTTTGAAGTAGTAGTTACTTTTCTTGCCATGCTGGAACTGATGAAGGCCGGACAGATTACAATTGTCCAGGAAGAAGGATTTGGAGATATTTATATTGAAGCAGCTCAGGAAATCCATGAATTTACAGAAGATGATCTGGCACAGATGACACAGTATTAGAGCGTTAACGTGTGTCTACATGATGTTTGGATATGGAACCGGAGGAATGAATTTGAGTAAAGATAAGAAATCAATGGCTGCATTGGAAGCCATTTTATTTGCCATGGGAGAACCAGTCAGCCTGCAGGTTCTGGCCAGAGCGCTGGAAATCAATCTTTCTGCAGCTTCTGAAGTGGTAGAAAAGTTAAAAGAATCCTATAAAAGGGAAGAAAGAGGAATTCAGCTGATCGAACTGGATGGAAGCTATCAGCTGTGTACAAAACCACAGTATTATGAAAATCTGATCACAGTGGCTGCCACTCCGGAAAAACCGGTATTGACCGATACGCTGCTGGAAACATTGTCAATCGTGGCATATCGCCAGCCGGTAACAAAAGCGGAAATCAACCGAATCCGCGGCGTATCTTCCGATCATGCAGTCAGCCGGCTGGTGGAATATGGACTCATACGGGAAGCCGGACGATTAAATGCTCCGGGACGTCCCATGCTTTTTGCAACAACCCAGGAATTCCTGCGCCGATTTGGCATGGATTCTCTGGAACAGCTGCCGGAAACACCGGAAGCTGAGCAGGCAGCTGAGGCAGCGATGGAAAGTGAGCAGGAAACTGAAGAAACACCGGAAGCTGAGCCGACAGCCGGGGAAGTAATGGAAAGTGAGCAGGAAAAAGAAATGCCAGAAACTGAGCCGACCGTCGGGGCAGCAACAGAAATGGAACAGACCATGGAAGAAAAATCATCGGAAACATTTGAAAAATATGAAGAAGAAGATGATGAAACTGAAGAAGAGGATGGATTAGAGTGGCTCCAGGAGGAGTCTTCTGATATTGATGCACTGATGGCGGAATTGATGGGAAGTGATTCTTTGACATCCAGACCATCAGAAATGGAACAATGGGTAGAAGAACTGCTGGAATCAGCAGATTCAGAGGAGGAAGAATGATATGAAAACAATAGGCTTTATTGGATGCGGTAATATGGGCGGTGCCATCATGGGTGGCATTATTGCAAAAGGATATGCAGATGCAGAACACATTATTGCAGCGGACAAGAGTACCGAGCAGCTGGAAAAGGCAGCGCAGTCCATGGGAATCTGCACAACCACAGACAACCTGGAAGCGGCTAAAAAGGCAGACATCCTGTTTCTTTCTGTAAAACCTCAGTTTTATGAAGCTGTGATCTGTGAAATTAAAGATGCAGTGGATATGGAAACACTGATCATTACCATTGCACCTGGTTGGAGTCTGGAACGTTTGTCTGCGACTTTTGGCAAGCCCATGCAGCTGATTCGTACCATGCCCAACACACCGGCGCTGGTGGGAGAAGGTAATATTGTGGTAAGCCCGGGCTCGTTTGTAACCGAAGAAAATCTGCAGGAAGCACTTACCGTACTTCGCTGCTGTGGAAAAGCTACCATTATTCCCGAAAATCTTATGGATGCGGCAGTTGCAGTCAGCGGAAGTTCACCGGCATATGTATTTATGATGATTGAAGCCATGGCTGATGCAGCCGTAGCGGATGGAATGCCCAGAGCGCAGGCTTATACATTTGCAGCGCAGGCAGTTTACGGAAGTGCCAAAATGGTACTGGAAACTGGAAAACATCCGGGTGAATTAAAAGATATGGTATGCTCTCCTGCGGGTACCACCATTGAGGCGGTACGGGTACTGGAAGAAAAAGGATTTCGCAGCAGTATTATAGAAGCGATGCAGGCCTGCACCAGAAAAACAAAGGGTATGTAAATACGTAAAATGTATGTGTGCATATATCGTCAAAAAACTACATTTTGCTGAAACGAAATTGTGATAGTTATACAAAAGATGGAAAAAAATTCTTGAAGAAAAAAGCGGATCATGTATAAAATTAAATACACCATTTGTCAGAAATGAGAACAAATCATTTTTTGGTGTACAAAATGAGAAGCAACTTGTAGAAATACTACAAAAAAACAGGGGAAAGATCGGAAAACCTTGTAGTTGGATAACGTTTTTTGGAAGGTAAGAATAAGAAAAAAATAAAAAAATTATAAATAATGAGTAAAATTCCATGTTGTATTAAATTGTATTTATGTTATAATGTTCACATACGTACTGCAAAATGCGATTTATTTTGCGAAAATGTATAAAACTGCCAGCATTTCTTGAGAAAGTTTTGCATTGGGGATATTTAACAAAACTTTCTGATGGATTCTGTAAATTTACCCGTAAGGATTTACAGGATAGATGCGGCAGTTATATGTTACATCACAACAAAAAGTGAATCTAAATCTTATGAAAAGGAGAAGGATGACAGATGAATTTAGCTACATTTAAAGGTGGTACGCATCCCTATGATGGAAAAGAACTTTCCAAGGATCGTCCGGTTCGGGTTGTGCTGCCTAAAGGCGAGCTTGTTTATGCTATGTCCCAGCACCTGGGTGCCCCTTCAAAACCCATCGTAAACAAGGGTGACCATATTCTGGTGGGTCAGCGTATTGCAGAAGCAAGCGCATTTATTTCCGCTCATATCTGCAGTTCTGTTTCAGGTACTGTAAAGGCGATTGAGCCTCGTCTGTTACCTGGCGGCAATATGTGCCAGTGCATTATCGTGGAGAACGATGGCAAATACGAAGCAGTAGAAGGATTCGGTGAAAAGAGAGACTACACCAAACTGTCCAAACAGGAGATCCGCGACATCGTTAAAGATGCAGGTATCGTAGGTATGGGTGGTGCAGGTTTCCCCAACCATGTTAAAATTACTCCCAAGGATGATAACGCCATTGATTACGTTCTGGTTAACGCAGCTGAATGCGAACCTTATCTGACATCAGATTACCGCATGATGCTGGAACAGCCGGAAAGACTGATTGGCGGTCTGAAGATCCTGCTTCAGTTATTTGATAAAGCTCAGGGTGTGATCGGTATCGAAGATAACAAGATGGATTGCATCGAAAAGCTGACACAGATGACAGCAAATGAACCTCGTATTACAGTGCAGCCGCTGAAGACAAAATATCCCCAGGGTGCTGAGCGTGCACTGATCTATGCTTGTACAGGACGTAAAGTACATTCTGCAATTTTGCCTGCCGACATGGGCTGTGTAGTAGATAACGTAGATACCGTTATTTCCATTTACAATGCCGTTGCAGAAAGTACACCACTGATTCGCCGTATTGTTACAATTACTGGTGACTGTGTAAAGACTCCTCAGAACTTTGAAGTAAGAACAGGTACCAATTACGCAGAACTGGTAGAAGAAGCCGGCGGTCTGACCTGCGAACCTGAAAAGATCATTTCCGGTGGTCCTATGATGGGTAAAGCAATGTTTGACATCAATGTACCTGTAACTAAGACATCTTCTGCACTTTTATTCCTGTCTCACGATGATGTGGCTGCCATGGAACCTACTGCATGTATCCGCTGCGGTCGCTGTGTTAATGCCTGTCCTTCCAATCTGGTACCTCAGATGATGATCGGATATGCAGAACGCAATGATATCGAAGGATTCAAACGTGTAGGCGGTATGGAATGCTACGAATGCGGCAGCTGTACCTATGTATGTCCTGCAAAACGTCGTCTGACTCAGGCATTTGCTTATGCAAGAGCTGAAGGCAGAAAGAGAAAATAGAAAGAGGTGTAGAAAGTGAACAAAAAGCTGAATGTATCTGCATCACCCCATGTTCGAAGTAAAGATACCACTTCTTCTATTATGCGTGATGTAGTAATTGCCATGATTCCCGCAGCAGTTGTAGGTATTGTCAATGCATTTGTCAATATGGGTACTTCTGTTGGTATCAATGCGATTCTGATTATTGCGGTTTCTATTGCAGCCAGCGTTCTGGCTGAATATGTATATGAAAAGGGTATGAAAAAGCCCATCACCATCGGTGACTACTCTGCAGTTGTAACCGGTCTGATCCTGGCTTTAAATATGCCTCCCTATATTGCTCCCTGGATTCCTGCACTGGGCTGTGTATTTGCAATCATCATTGTAAAACAGCTGTATGGCGGTCTGGGACAGAACTTTATGAACCCTGCACTGGCTGGCCGCTGCTTCCTGCTGATTTCCTTCGCAGGTCCCATGACCACATTTGTCAGTGAAGGTTCCAAATTTGCTCTGGATGGTATGTCCGGTGCAACTCCTCTGGCAGTTCTGAAAACAGAAGGTCTGGCTACTATGACCAGTCAGTACTCTCTGGCAGATATGGCAACTGGTATGATTCCCGGTACAATCGGTGAAACATCCGCCATCGCCCTGTTAATCGGTGCTGCTTACCTTCTGTACAAGAAAGTAATCGACTGGAAGATTCCCGTTACATATATTGCGACTGTAGCAGTATTCTCTCTGATCTTCGGCAGCGAAGGCATGTTCAACTTCGAATACATGATGGCTATGGTGCTGGGCGGCGGTCTGATCTTCGGTGCATTCTTCATGGCTACCGACTATGTAACCAGCCCTATCACTCCCAAAGGACAGATTGCATTTGGTATCTGCCTGGGTCTTCTGACTGGTATTTTCCGTATCTTCGGCGGCTCCGCAGAGGGCGTTTCCTATGCGATTATCTTCTGTAACCTGCTGGTACCGTTAATTGAAAAATTCACTATGCCAGTTCCGTTTGGAAAGGAGAAAAAGTAATATGGGAAAGAATACAATTGTAAAAGATACTTTGACCCTTCTGGCGATTACATTAATCTGCGGTCTCCTTTTAGGTTTTGTTTATGATATGACAAAGGATCCGATTGCTGCTCAGTCTGAAAAAGCAAAACAGGAAGCTTATGCAGCAGTTTATCCTGACGGCGAATTTACATCTGAAGAAGCTTTAAATACAGCTCTGGAAAGCTTTGCACCCGATGACAGTGATGCAAAGATTACTGAAGTTATGTCTGCAAATGGCGGAGAAGGCTATGTATTCTCCTGTCAGGCATCTGGTTACGGCGGAGCAGTAGAACTGGCTGTTGGCGTTTCTGCTGATGGTACAATCACTGGTTTATCTGTACTGTCCATGAGTGAAACTCCTGGTCTTGGTGCAAAATGTCAGGATTCTTCTTTCCAGGAACAGTTTGTTGGTATTCAGTCTGAAAAGCTGACCATTAATCAGGATTTCCAGCAGATCAGTGGTGCTACCATTACTTCCAGCGCTGTTATGAGAGCTGTTAATGCAACACTGAAATTCGTTGCTGAGAATGCAAATTAAGGAGGGGACATAGATGAATAAGTTTGTATCTCGTATTTACAACGGTATCATCAAAGAAAACCCGACCTTTGTATTGATGCTGGGTATGTGTCCTACTCTGGCTGTTACCACATCTGCAATTAACGGCATGAGCATGGGTCTTTCCACTACCGTTGTTTTAATTCTGTCAAATATGGCTATTTCTCTGCTGAGAAATATTATTCCCGATAAAGTGCGTATTCCTGCCTTTATCGTAGTTGTAGCTTCCTTCGTAACGATGGTACAGCTGCTGATTCAGGGCTTCCTTCCTTCATTGGATAAAGCACTGGGTCTGTATATTCCTCTGATCGTAGTTAACTGTATCATCCTGGGCCGTGCAGAATCCTGCGCATCCAAATGTGGTGTGATGGAATCTGCTGGTGATGGTATTGGTATGGGTCTTGGTTTCACTGTTGCTCTGACATGTATCGGTGCAGTAAGAGAAATCCTGGGTGCAGGTTCCGTATTCGGATTCCAGTTTATCCCTGAAACATTCCATATCTCTATCTTCGTACTGGCTCCCGGTGCATTCTTTGTACTGGCTTGTCTGCAGGCTTTCCTGAACAAATCCAAGATCTCCAGACCGGAAGGTGGATGCGGTTCTTCTATCGCGTGCGGCGGCAACTGTGCTGCATGTGCAGGCAGTATCTGTGCAGAAAACCAGAAGAAACTGGATGAAGTAAAAGCAGAAGCAGAAGCAAAAGCTGCTGCAGAAAAAGCTGCAAAAGCAAAAGCTGCTGCAGAAGCAAAAGCTGCAAAAGCAAAAGCAGAAAAAAGTGAATAAGGAGGGAAGGAAGAATGAACGTATTTGTTGAACTGTTAGTGGTAGTCATCAGTACTGCCCTGGTAAATAACGTTGTCTTAAGTCAGTTCCTTGGCTTATGTCCTTTCCTGGGTGTATCCAAAAAGACTGATATGGCAGCCGGCATGGGCGTTGCGGTTATCTTCGTTATCGTAATTGCTTCAACCGTATGTAACTTAATTCAGAATCTGCTGCTGGTTCCTCAGGGAATCGAATACCTGAATACCATCGTATTCATTCTGGTTATTGCAGGTCTGGTACAGTTTGTTGAAATGTTCTTAAAGAAAAGTATGCCTGCTTTGTATGAATCACTGGGTGTATATCTGCCCCTGATCACTACAAACTGTGCAGTACTTGGTGTAGCTATTAACAATACCACAGATTATCCGATCGTTGCTGCAGGCGGTACATACACTGTTCTCACTTCACTGCTGTTCAGTGTTGTTTCCGGTTTTGGTATTTCCTTTGGTTTTACCATTGCGATCGTACTGCTGGCAAGTGTTCGTGAAAAAATCGAATTTAACGATTTCCCGGAAGCATTTAAGGGTTCTCCCATGGTGCTGATTACAGCTGGTCTGATGGCAATCGCTATGTTCGGCTTCAGTGGTCTGGTATAAATAAAGGAGGATTAAGATGGGCGTATTATTAGCCGGTATCGTTGTCGGCGTTGTTGGTATTATCGTTGCAGTTCTCCTTGGTATTGCTGCAGAAGCATTCAAAGTAGAAGTAGACGAAAGAGTAATTCTGGTTCGTGAAGAACTGCCCGGCAACAACTGTGGTGGCTGCGGATATGCAGGTTGTGATGGCCTGGCAGCGGCAATCGTTGCAGGCGAGGCGAAAGTAGATCAGTGTCCTGTAGGCGGTGCTGCAACTGGTGCAAAAATTGCAGCGATTCTGGGTGTAGAAGCTACCAGCAGCGAACGTAAAGTTGCGTTTGTAAAATGTGCTGGTACCTGTGACAAAGCTGGTCGTAAATATAATTATTATGGTGTAGATGACTGTCTGAAAGCAGTAATCGCACCTGGCGGCGGCGCAAAAACATGTGCATATGGCTGTCTCGGCCTGGGAAGCTGTGTAAAAGCCTGTGATTTTGGTGCAGTCCGCATTATTGATGGTGTTGCAAAAATTGATCCGGAAGCTTGTAAAGCCTGCGGTAAATGTGCAGATGTTTGTCCTAAGAAACTGATCGACCTGATTCCTGAAAGTGCTCTCAGCAAATCAGTTGTTGAATGTTCTTCTCAGGCAAAAGGCAAAGAAGTAAAAGATGCCTGCGAAGTAGGATGTATCGGTTGCGGTGTATGTAAGAAACAGTGTGAAGCTGGCGCCATCGAAATCGTAAACAATCTGGCAGTAATCGATTACGAAAAATGTACTGGCTGCGGCAAGTGTGCAGCAAAATGTCCTAGAAAGATTATTTCTGCTAAGAAATAATCAGGGCTGATAATATTTAAGAGATAACAGTCCAGTGTGACTGAACTGTTTGAATTATTATTAAAACAGCGAAAGAGCCTGTTTTTCAGAAAGATATGTTCTGGAAAACAGGTTCTTTTTTATAAAGCATTTATGAAAAAAATAGAGGATTATAGAATCGTTAATAGAACATACAGGTGGGGGATTGGGCACGATATTAATAGAAGTTTTGGCGTTTTAATACTTTATAAACCTATATGTATTTATTTGAATACATAGTCATGGGTAAAATTACCAATTTGAAAATAAAAAAACAACAAAAACCTTAAAAATGCCAAAGAAAGAGGTAGATATGTTTTGAAAGTTATGGTATTATATATAAAACATTCAGCAGAAAAGCGAGCGTTTTTTACATTATACATTCTATTGGCTGTAAAAAATTGTATAAATTGTAGAAAATTCACAAGTCAAAGAAGCTAAATAAATGTAGATTGATAAAATATGAAAAATGAATAATTAAAAATTCTCATAAGGAATGGGAGAAAACTGGGAAAATGCGGAGGTTCAGGTGTATAAAACTTACAAAAATAGAAAAACACCTGATGATTTATAAAAATAAGTTGTAAAAAAACTCCAAATAAGAAAAAACTCCATGTTTTCTATAAAATACAGGAAGTTTTACTGGAAAAACAAAAGTATTATGCAGGATGAACAAAAAAATAATAACTTTATGTGCAATTTTTTATTGAAAAAATATTGAAAACATGATAAATTATTAACAGAAGTTATGCATAATCGATTTATGCACTTCCAGGTATCCCCCCACCCCGGATATGTGAAAGTGATTTTTCAATATCAGGGAAAGTGTGGAGTATATTTTATTATCATATTTTATTATTTATCAGCTGATTAACTGCTGATTATGCGAAGCCTTATGGACTTTGCATAAAGGATGGAAAGGAGGTTTTACGCCATGGGACATGTAATTGCTGTAGCAGGCAAGGGTGGAACTGGCAAGACCACTACATGCGGTTTAATCATAGACTATCTTTGCAAACAGAACAAAGGCCCGGTACTTGCGGTAGACGCAGATGCCAATTCTAATCTGAATGAGGTTCTTGGTGTTGAAGTTCAGGCAACATTGGGAAGCATTCGTGAAGAGATTGCACAGGCAGAGCTGCAGGTGAAAAGCCCTATCCCCGTTGGGATGTCTAAACAGGATTATGCCAGCTGGAGATTTACAAACGAAGCGGTAGTAGAGGAAGATGATTATGATCTTCTTGTTATGGGTCGTGGACAGGGAACCGGATGCTATTGTTTTGTAAACGATCTGCTCAGAGCACAGATTATGAAACAGGCTCAGAACTACAGTTATGTAGTTGTTGATAATGAGGCCGGACTTGAGCACATCAGCAGAGGTACACTGCCTCATATGGATACATTACTTCTTGTAAGTGACTGTTCCAGAAGAGGGATTCAGGCAGTTGGAAGAGTTTCCAAAATGGTACAGGAGATGAAACTCAATCCTAAAACTGTCAAACTTATTGTGAATCGTGCACCCGGTGGTGTGTTAAACGATGGAATCAAAGAAGAAATCGCAAAACAGGAGCTCGATCTGATTGGTGTTATTCCCCAGGATGAGACCATTTATCAGTACGACAGCGATGGAAAGCCTACATCTAAAGTAGATGAAGACAATCCGGTGCGTGTTGCCGTAAACGAGATCATGAAAAAGCTGGGATTCTAATCCAGCCGATTTCTTCAGTAACTATTAACTAACCATTTTTATGAAAAAAAGGAGTATTGAATGGAAGCAAATGGTTTAATTTACACACACGAAGAATTAGATGCCGAATATGACAAGCTGTTGGCGATCGCAGAGAAAAAAGGCGCAAGTGTATGGCAGATGAGAGTTAAACAGCAGACCCCTCACTGTAAATTTGGTGAAGATGGTGTTTGCTGCCGTATCTGTTCTATGGGTCCTTGCCGTATTACAAAGAAAGCTCCCAGAGGTATCTGTGGATGTGACGCTCATGGTATCGTAGCAAGAAATTACCTGAGATTTACAGCTGGCGGTTCCGCTACACATTCCGATCACGGTCGTGAAATCGCTCACACACTGTACTGTGCATCTCCCGATGGTGCTTACCAGGTTAAAGATGAAGCTAAGCTGAGAGGCATTGCTAAGAGATGGGGCATCGAAGAAGAAGGCAGAGATACCTATGATGTAGCTCATGATGTAGCTCTGGCAGGTCTGGGCGAATACGGTAAAGTATTTGGTTTCCAGAACTGGATCAAAGATGCAACTGAAGAAAGACAGAAAGTATGGGAAGAACAGGAAATCGCTCCCCGTGCTGTAGACCGTGAAGTATCTCGTGCATTACATATGACTCATATGGGATGTTCATCCGAACCCGAAGCTCTGATTCGTCAGTCCCTGCGTTGTGGTCTGGCAGATGGTTGGGGCGGTTCCATGACTGGTACTCAGTTCTCTGACGTTCTGTTCGGAACTCCCATGCCGATCGATACCGAAGCTAACCTTGGTGTTATTAAGAAAGATTACGTAAATATTATCCTGCACGGACATGATCCGTCACTGTCAGAAAAGATCGTTGAATGGGCTGAAACCAAAGAAATGATCGCTCTGGCTCATGAAGTTGGTGCTAAGGGTATCAACCTGGCAGGTGTTTGCTGTACTTCCAACGAAGTAACCATGCGTCACGGTATTCCTATGGCTGGTAACTTCCTGCAGCAGGAAAACTGTGTACTGACAGGTGCTATCGAAGCAGTTGTAGTAGACGTACAGTGTATCTTCCCTGCATTAGGCCCTCTGAGCAAATGCTACCACACCAAATTCATCACAACTAGTGATGTAGCTAGAATTCCTGATTCTGAATTCGTTCGTTTCGAAGCTGAAACAGCTAACGAAAACGCTGAAAAGATCGTTAGAATGGCAATCGAAAACTTCAAGAACAGAGATCCTGAATCAGTTTATATTCCTGATGTTAAGAAAGATGCAACCGTTGGTTACTCCTGTGAAGCTATTATCAAACAGCTGGATACCGTTACCAACTCTCAGGTAGATGAACTTGGTACATATCAGCCTCTGATCGATTGTATCACTTCTGGTGTTCTCCGTGGTGCTGTAGCTATGGTTGGTTGTAACAACCCTAAAGTTCGTGCTGACCGTGGACACATCGATCTGATGAAGAAACTGCTGGCTAACGATATTATCCTGGTATTAACAGGCTGTTCCGCACAGGCTGCTGCAAGATACGGTCTCATGAGCAAAAATGCAAAAGCTATCTGTGGCGATGGTCTGAAGAGAGTTTGTACTCTGGCTGATATTCCTCCTGTACTGCATATGGGTTCTTGTGTAGATATTTCCCGTATGATGAATCTGGTATGTGATCTGGCTGCTCAGTGGGGTATCACTACTCCTGAATTACCTGCAGTTGGTTGTGCTCCTGAATGGATGTCTGAAAAGGCTGTATCTATCGGTAACTACGTAGTTGCTACAGGTATCGATACATTCCTGGGTGTAGTACCTTACGTTAACGGTTCTGATCAGGTTGTTGACTTACTGACCAACGGAATCAGAGACTGGGTTGGCGCTGCATTTACATTCGAAACAGATATGGATAAACTTGGCGATCTGATGATCGAAAGAATCGAAGAAAAGAGACTTGCATTAGGTATCTAATATCTGATTTATACTATAATTTTGAAACAAAGAGGTCCTGAATTATGAAAGTTGCAGTTACTGGAAAAGGCGGTGTCGGTAAGACAACATTTTCCTCAATTTTAGCCAGATTATACGCCGAGGAAGGCAAGAGCGTCCTGGCAGCAGATGTGGATCCCGATGCGAATCTGGGTCTGGCACTCGGTTTTTCAGAAGAAGAACTGGATGCAATTACACCGATCTCCAAGATGGCAGATCTGGCAAAAGAAAGAACTGGCGCATCCGGTGCTGGTAAATTCATGAAATTAAATCCCAAGGTGGATGATATTCCGGAGACATTTGCCAGAACACGAAACGGAGTGAAACTTCTCGTAATGGGTACAGTAGATGTGGCTGGCGGCGGCTGTGTTTGTCCGGAACATGTTATTCTGAAAAGATTGATTTCTCATCTGATGCTGAAAAGTGACGATGTGGTAATTATGGACATGGAAGCCGGACTGGAACATCTTGGCAGAGGTACTGCTGAGAATATGGAGCAGTTTGTAGTAGTCATTGAACCTGGTGCACGCAGTATCCAGACATATAAAAATGTTAAGAGACTGGCATCACAGCTGGGAATCAGACAGGTTCGCGTTGTAGCGAATAAAGTACGGAGTGAGGAGGATGAACAGTTCATCCGTGAACGAATTCCGGAAGAAGACCTGCTTGGATTCATCCATTACAATGCAGATGTGATTGATGCGGACAGAAAAGGAAAATCACCTTACGATTTCAGTGAAACTGCAATTCAGGAAGTTCGTGCAATCAAAGAACGTTTAGAAAAGTAACCAACATTCAATATTGGAGGTAATATCGTGACATTAATTTCTAGAGTATTCAGCGGTGCTGATCAGTGGTATGATCAGGCAACAGAAGCAGTTAATAACGCTATCGCTAAATATGGCGAAGATCAGGCAGTAGATTTCGGACATACCGCTTATAGCCTTCCTTGTATTTATGCAATGTTAGGCGATAAGATCACTACTTTAGGCGAAGCAAAAGCAATTCTGGAAGGTAAGATCAAAGATCTGATGACCAGAAAACCCCGTGTAAAAGACGTATTTACATCAGGTGTAGGTTCCGCACTTTGCTGTGAATTAATCGAAGCTTGTAAATATATTGAAGGATGCCCTTACGAAGCTCCCGTTATCGGCCATCTGACCGATGCTGAGATTCGTGAAATCGGTCTTCCTCTGGTAGTAGATGATATCCCCGGTGTAGCTGTTATCATCGGTTCTGCTCCTTCAGCTGAAGAAGCAAAAGCTCTGGTAAAAGGCTATCAGAGTAAAGGTATCATGGTATTCATGGTAGGCGGTATCATCGATCAGTGTAAAGAACAGAACGTAGATATGAACTTCAAGATTCGTATCATCCCCTGCGGTTACGATCTGTCAAGTGTAATCCATGTAGTTTCCGTAGCTTTAAGAGCAGCTCTGATCTTCGGTGCTATTCAGCCCGGTGATTGGGATGGCGTATGGGAATACACCATGAAACGTGTTAAAGCTTTCGTTAACGCATTTGAACCCGTTGATGATCAGACAGTAGCATGTGGTGCTGGTGCTATCCAGTTAGGTTTCCCTGTAATCACAAACCAGGAAGACAACATGTGGAGTATTCCTAAGTCCCTGATCATCCAGAAAGATACTACTAAATTTGATCCTACTTCCCTGGAAGCTAGAGATATCAAGATCAAGATCGTTCAGATGGATATCCCTGTTTCTTACGCACCCGCTTTCGAAGGTGAAATTATCCGTAGAAAACAGATGCGCGTAGAATTTGACGGTTCTGACCCTGTACAGAATGGTTTCGAATTAGTACGTACTCTGCCTTTAGCAGAAGTAGAAGATCACAAGATCGAAGTTATCGGTCCCGATATCGATGAAATGCCCGAAGGCTCCAAACAGTCTATCGCATGTGTAGTTGAAGTTGCTGGTAAAGCAATGCAGACTGACTTCGAACCCGTATTTGAACGTAAATTCCACAACTTCATCAACTGTCTGGAAGGCGTAATGCATACCGGTCAGCGTGACCTGATCCGTATCCGTGTAAGCTACGATGCATTCAATGCAGGCTTCCGTGCTAAACACTTTGGTGAAGTATTATACGCTAAAGTTAAGAGCGAATACGCAGGCGTTGTTGATAAATGTCAGGTTAAGATCATTACTGATCAGGCACTGGTTGCTCAGCATAGAGTAGACTGGGCTCAGGCTGCATATGAACAGCGTGATGCAAGACTTGAATCCTTAACAGATGAAAACGTTGACGTATACTACAGCTGCGTACTGTGTCAGGCATTCTCACCTTCACACGTATGTGTAGTAACACCTGAACGTCTGGGTCTGTGTGGTGCAGTTTCATGGTTGGATGCAAAAGCTACTAACGAACTGGATCCTACCGGCGCTTGCCAGATTATCGGTAAGGGTGGCTGCATTGACGAAGAAATCGGTGCTTACGAAGAAATCAATGATGCAGTTAACAAATACAGCCGTGGTGCAGTTGAAAGAGTTACTCTGTACTCCATTATGGTTGATCCTATGACCTCCTGCGGATGCTTCGAATGTATCTGTGGTATCGAACCTTTCTCAAATGGTGTAGTTATCGTTAACCGTGAACATGTAGGTTACACTCCTTTAGGTATGACCTTCGCAGATCTGGCTTCCATGACTGGTGGTGGTGTTCAGACACCTGGTTTCATGGGACATGGTAAGACTTTCATCGCTTCCAAGAAGTTCATGAAGGCTGAAGGCGGTATCCAGAGAATCGTATGGTTACCCAAGGCTCTGAAGGAACAGTTACATGACAAGATTAACAAGAGTGCAAAAGAACTGTACGGTATCGATGATTTCGTAGATATGATCGCTGACGAAACCGTTTGTGAAGAAGATCCCGAAGCATTAATGGCTTACTTAACCGAGAAGGGTCATCCCGTACTTGGTCTGGAACCTTTAATGTAATCTGTTGCAATACATAGTTTAAAACAAAAATTGTGCGGCGGGCACAGAATAATGCATAAATTTTGATTAATTTACCAAAATCTATTGCAATATTTGCCAGTGTGTGATAAATTATTAACAACGGAGCCCGTGCGCACAGGGATAAACAAGCCGCAGATGGGAAAGGGCTCTCCCATTTGCGGCTGGATATTATGAAAAGGAGGCAATTAGGATGCCGTTTAATGGAAAATCAGGAAAATTTAAAGCTGCTATTAAAGAAGTAGAAATCGGCTGCGGCGCAAAAGCCATTAAGCTGGGAGGAGAAAACGTTCTTCCTTTCTATACTTTCGATGGTGAAATCGCTAACGCACCTAAGGTTGGTGTTATGATTTCTGACAAAGGTCTGCAGGATGAAGTTGAAGGCGTTGCTGCATACTACGCAGGCTGCGAAACTGTTGTAGATATCGCTAAAAAGGCTGCTGAAATGCCCGGAGCTGACTTCGTTGCTCTGTCTTTAGATAGTGCAGATCCCAATGGTGATGACAATTCTGTAGAAGCTTGCTGCGCAACTGTTAAAGCTGTTGTTGATGCAATCGACGTTCCTGTTGCAATTATTGGTTCAGGTAATGACGAAAAAGACAATGACCTGTTAGTTAAAGTAGCTGAAGCTGCTGAAGGCAAAAACGTTCTGATCATGTCTGCTAAAGAAGGTACATACAAAACTGTTGCTATGTCCGGTATCCAGGCATATCACCATAAAGTAGCTACTGAATCTGCAGTAGATATTAACCTTGCTAAACAGCTGAACGTACTGGTTTCTCAGCTGGGTGTTCCGGTTGAAGAAACAGTTATGCACGTAGGTACAGCTACAGCTGGTTATGGTTATGAATACGTTTCTTCTACTCTGGACAGAATTAAAGCTGCTGCTCTGGCTCAGAACGATAACATGCTTCAGGTTCCGATCGTTACTCCTGTAGCATCTGAAACATACGGTGTTAAAGAAACACTGGCTTCTGAAGCTGACGCTCCTGAATGGGGTTCAAGAGATGCAAGAGCAATTAATATGGAAGTTGTAACTGCTGCTGCTGATCTGGCATCCGGTTCCAATGCTGTTATTTTAAAGCATCCCGTATCTGTAGCAACAATTAAGACAATGATTGATGAATTAATCTAATTGCGCGGAAGGAGAAAAAAACTATGGCATTAACTGGTATTCAGATTTTTAAATTAACACCTAAGAAAAACTGTAAAAAATGTGGTTCCCCGACATGTATGGCTTTCGCTATGAAAGTTGCATCCGGTGCTGCTACAATCGATAAATGTCCTGAAATGTCTGATGAAGCTCTGGCTCAGTTATCTGAAGCTACTGCTCCGCCTATGAAAACTATCAAAGTTGGTGCTGGCGATGCAGAAGTTACTCTGGGCGGTGAAACTGTTCTGTTCAGACATGAAAAGACTCTGGTTAGCAAAAACTTATATGCTGTTACCGTTACAGCTGAAAACGCAGACGCTAAACTGGCTGCTATTCCTGTAGTAGATTATGACCGTATCGGCGAAAGAATGTACGTTGAAATGGTTAACGTTAAATACACAGGCGAAGGCGCTGACGCTTACGCTGCATTAGTTCAGAAAGCTGCTGGTATCGGCAGAGCTATCGTTCTGGAATGTGCTGACGCTGACGCTGCAAAAGCTGCTCTGGCAGTTTGCAAAGATGCGAAACCCATCCTGAATGGTGCTAACCCTGAAAACTGGGAAGCTATGAACGCAATCGCTACAGAAGCTGGCGTAACTTTAGGTGTAACCGCTGCTGATATCGATGCATTATATGATACTATTGCTGCTCTTGAAAAAGCTGGCAACAAGAACCTGGTATTTGACTGTGGTACAGCATCTATCAAAGATGCATTCGGCAAAGCAGTTCAGCTTCGTCGTGCAGCTCTGAAAGATGAAAACAGAACCTGTGGTTATCCTTCAATCGTTAACCTGGCAGCTCTGGCTCCTGGCAAACCTGAATTACAGGCAGCTCTGGCAGCAGTATTTACTGTTAAATACGGTTCCATCATCGTTATGGAAGATATGTCTTATGCACAGGCTCTGGCTCTGTACGGCTTAAGACAGAACATCTACACCGATCCTCAGAAGCCCATGAGAGTAGCTCCTGGTATCTACCCTCTGAACGGTGCTGATGAAAACAGTGTATGTGTAACAACCGTTGACTTCGCTCTGACATACTTCGTAGTATCTGGCGAATTAGAGCGTTCAGGCGTTCCTTGTAACCTGCTGATCTCCGATGCAGGCGGTATGTCCGTACTGACAGCATGGGCTGCTGGTAAATTATCTGCTGGTACCATCGCTAAATTCATCGAAGAAGAAGGCATCGAAGACAAGATTAAGAACAGAGAACTTATCATCCCTGGTAAAGTAGCTATCCTGAAGGGTGAAATGGAAGCTAAACTGCCTAACTGGAAGATTACCGTTGGTACTCGTGAAGCAGTTCAGCTGGTTAAGTTCATGAAAGATTACGCATAATCTTTAAAATTAAATTTTCCTGATACCAAACATCGATTTGATATTGTAATTATTGTTGGACGGGAGGGCAAATAACCCTCCTGTCTGATGTAAAAGTGGAAATTCTATTTTTGCATCAGATTGTTGTCTGGAAGAGGCAACAGTTTAGTATACATAAAGGAGACTAAAATATGTCAAGATTTGTAGTTATTGGTGAAAGAATTCACTGCATTTCCCCTGTTATTCGTAAAGCTATGGACGAAATGGATCCCGAACCGATCTTAAAGAGAGCGAAAGAACAGATCGCAGCTGGCGCTACATACATTGATGTTAATATCGGACCTGCTGAAAGCAACGGACCCGAATTAATGAAATGGGCAGTACAGCTGATTCAGGGCGAATGCGACAACGTTGCTCTGGCACTGGATACCGCTAACATGGCAGCTATCGAAGCTGGTATTTCCGTATACAATGATGTAAACGGCAAACCTCTGGTTAACTCCGCAGACGCTGGTGACAGAAGAAAATATCTTGACCTGGCAGCAGCTAACGGTGCAGCTTGTATCTGTCTGTGTTCCGCAGGCGCAGTTCCCGGATCAGTTGAAGAAATCCAGGGATTCTGTATGGATCTGTTAGAGCATGGTTTAATGCTGGGTATGGAAGCTGAAGATATGTGGATGGATCCTCTGTTCCTGGTTGCTAAAGGTATGCAGGACAAACAGCAGCAGATTCTGGACGCTATTAAGTTCTTCACCGAAAACGGCCTGAACTCTACTGGTGGTCTGTCAAACGTATCCAACGGTATGCCTAAAGAATTAAGAACTAAGATGGACTGCGCTATGATCGCTATGTGTATTTCACAGGGTCTGACATCTGCTATTATCAATCCTAATGATAAGAACATGATGGATATGATCAAATCTTGTGATATCCTGAAAGACAGATACATGTACGCAGATTCTTATCTGGATCTGTAATTTCAGTTATTTCGGAGACGTCTGAAAATCTGAAAATTAATACGATGTGAATTCACAGCCGGTGGGGGGAGCTGTAAGGCTTCTCCGGCCGGTTTTTTTATGTAGTGAGATTCTGTCATCGGATGAAAAATATGTTCTTTTATAGTGCTTTTGTCTTAAAATTGACGAAAAATAGATGATTTTCTGGTTAATATGTGATAATATAATAAAGACAGTATTTGAAGAAATGTAAATTTCACAGTACCATGAAATCTTGATAAGATAAGATTCAGGTACTGCGAAATTCCAGAGTGTAGTTGATATTTTTTAAATATACTTTGGGCAGCAAGTGATATTAAAAAGGAGAATAACTATGAGTGTATTAACCGACTTGATTTATGCAGGTTCCAATGCGGTTGCGGGCTTAACAGAAGGAGCAGTGAATGATGCCATTGCAAAATACGGTGCAGATCAGAGTGTGTCTTTTGGTGACACGGCGTATTTTTTGCCGACAATTTATGCCGCAACCGGTGTGAAAGTAACAAAGCTGGGTGATTTACCCGCTTGTGTTGGCGTTTTAAAAAGCCTGATCAGCAATAAAGAAGATCTGGGAGAAGCTTTAAATGCAGGACTTGCAACTGCTGTTGGTGCAGAAATTCTGGAAGCTTTGAAATATGTAGAATCTTCCGATCCTTATGCTGAGGAAACCGGTATTGGATTTGTAAGTGACCCGATTATTCGTTCTCTTGGTGTACCGTTGGTAACAGGTGATATCCCTGGTGTAGCCGTTGTAGTAGGAAAAGCGGATGATCCGGCTGATGCAATTAAAGTCGTAAAAGATTATCAGAGTAAAGGTATTATGACATTCCTGATTGGTGATGTGATTGACCAGATCATTGACGGTGGTGTAAAAACCGGCCTGGAATTGCGTGTAATTCCCCTTGGACATGATGTGACTGCAGTTACTCATGTAGTAACCGTTGCAATTCGTGCTGCTTTGATCTTTGGCGGCATTGAACCTGGTAATCTGGCTGGTCTGCTGGAATATACCAAGAAGAGAGTGCCTGCGTTTGTTAATACATTCGGTGCATTAAATGAAGTCGTTGTTTCTGCTGGTGCTGGTGCAATCGCGCTTGGTTTCCCGGTTGTTACAGATGTTGATCTGGCAGAAAACCAGGTTCCTGGTGCTCTGGAATCCATGACAGATCATAATGAAATTGTTAAAAAATCACTGGAATTAAGAAATATCAAGATTAAGATTACCGAAATTCCGATTCCCGTTGCATTTGCCGCAGCTTTTGAAGGTGAAATTATTCGCCGTAACGATATGCATGCAGAAATGAGTTCTCATAAAAATACCACTTGTGAAGTTGTTATTATGAGACAGAAAGATGAAATCGAAGACCGGAAGTTTACCTTAGTAGGACCTGATATTGATGGTGAGGGATTAGTAGAGCTGCCTCTTTCCTGTATTGTTGAAGTTGCAGGTGACAAGATGCAGGAAGATTTTGAATCAGTAATTGAGCGTAAGATTCATACATGGTATAATTATATGGAAGGTGTTATGCACACCGGACAGAGAAATCAGTTCCGTATCCGTATCAGTAAAGATGCCTACAATGCAGGTCTGCGTCTGAAAGATTTCATGGAAGTTCTCTATGATATGATCATCAATGACTTTGATACCGTTGTAGATAAATGTCAGATTACTTTCTATACTGACAAAGAAAAAGCAGCAGAGATTCTGGAAACAGTTGCTATGCCCAAATACAATGCAAGAGATGAACGTCTGGAATCCTTAAGTGATGAAACAGTAGATGTATTCTATACCTGTATTCTGTGTCAGTCCTTTGCACCGGCTCACTGTTGTGTAGTAACACCGGAGAGACTTGGTCTGTGTGGTGCAGTTTCATGGCTGGATGCAAAAGCTACCAAGGAACTGGATCCTGCAGGTCCCTGCCAGATCATCAGTAAAGAAGGATGTACAGATGAAGTAAAAGGTATTTATCCTGATGCAGACCGCATGGTAAACGAAGCATCTCACGGTGCTCTGGAGCATATTACCTTATATTCTCTGATGGAAGATCCTATGACATCCTGTGGCTGTTTTGAATGTATCTGCGGTGTTATGCCGGAAGCAAATGGTGTAGTAATCTGTAACCGTGAATTTAAAGGTATGACACCTACTGGTATGACATTTGGCGAGCTGGCTTCCATGACTGGCGGCGGTGTACAGACCCCCGGATTTATGGGACATGGACGTCATTTCATTTCTTCTAAGAAATTTATTAAGGCAGAAGGCGGTGTTGGACGTATCGTATGGATGCCTAAAGAACTGAAAGATGATGTAGCTCCCAGATTAAATAAAACAGCAAAAGAAATGCTTGGTATTGATAATTTTGCGGATATGGTTTGTGATGAAACGATTGCAAGTGATCCGGAAGCAGTTCTGGAATTTTTGACAGAAAAAGGTCATCCTGCATTATCCATGCCTGAGATTATGTAAGGAATCGTTACAAACGTACTTAAAACAGACAGCGGTTCAGTCAGATAAGTTATTTCTGATTGGATCGTCTGTTGGATTATTAAAGTTTATTAAATTTGATGGAGGAAAAGTAATGGCACAGATTACATTTAAAATCAGTGAAAGTCCCGATGTGGTAATTCATGCGAATAAAGGGGACAGACTTCTGGATATCGCCAGAGATGCCAATGTGGCAATTGATGCGCCTTGTTCCGGTAATGCAACCTGTGGTAAATGTAAAGTAAAACTGATTTCCGGTGAACTGGAATCCCCCAAAACACAGCATATTTCCGATGAAGAATATAATGCTGGATGGAGACTGGCATGTATCAGTAAAGTTCAGAATGAAGATGTGATCATTGAAGTACCGGATATTGCATCTGCATATAAGAGCCGTATGAAAGTGGCAGATTTAAGCTCACCTGAGGAAATCGCTATTTTTGAAAAGATTAAAAATGACATTGAAGAAAGCGGTATTTCTTTGACCAATGATATGGATCTGGTGGAAGTAACCATGAGCGAACCCACTCTGGATGATACCATGCCTGATAATGAAAGACTGACCTGGGCACTTCAGGAAGCTACTGGAAAAGAAAAAGTAATTCTTCCTTTTGCCGTTATGAAAAAACTTCCGGATGTCCTCAGAGAAGGTAAATTCCAGGTGAAGGCAGTCGTTAAGAATGGGGGGACTTCCTGTGTGGTTTATGATATTTATCCGGCTGCTGAAGATGCAAAAGTAATCGGTATGGCAGTGGATATCGGTACTACAACTGTTTCTTCTGTACTGATCGATATGAAGACAGGCGAGATTCTGGCAAAGGCTTCTGCTGGTAATGGACAGATTCGTTATGGTGCCGATGTTATCAACCGTATCGTAGAACAGACCAAGCCCGGCGGTGTGAAAAAACTGCAGAAGGCTATTATCGATGATACATTAAATCCGATGATTGCCAACATGTGTAAGAGTATCGGAATCAAGACCAGCCAGATTTATCGGATGTGTATTGCCTCCAACTCTACCATGAATCACCTGTTTATGGGTGTAAATGCGGATCCGCTTCGTATGGAGCCTTATATCCCTGCATTCTTCCATTTGAAAGATATTTATGCAAAGGATATGAAACTGATCATTAACCCCAATGCAGAAATTCTGTTTGCTCCCAACATCGGAAGTTATGTAGGCGGCGATATTACTGCTGGTACACTGGCAAGTGAAATCTGGAACAGCGAAGAATTTTCCGTATTTATCGACCTTGGTACCAATGGTGAGATCGTGTTTGGTAACTCCGATTTCCTGATGAGCTGTGCATGTTCCGCTGGTCCTGCATTTGAAGGCGGCGACATCAGCTGTGGTATGCGTGCAACCGATGGTGCCATCGAAGCAATCAAAATTGACAAGGAAACCATGGAACCTACACTTTCTGTTATTGGTGATGAAGGACAGAAACCCATTGGTCTGTGCGGTTCTGGTATTATTGATATTATTGCAGAGCTGTTCCGCTGTGGCATCATCAGTGCAAAAGGCCAGATCATTCGTGAAGGCAAGCGCGTAAAAGTGGATGAAGATGGCATGAAGAGCTACGTAATCGCATTTAAAGAAGATACTGGTTCTGTAAAAGATGTGGAAATTACAGAAGTAGATATTGACAGCTTTATTCGTGCAAAAGGTGCAATTTACTCCGGTATTATCACTCTGGTAGAATCTTTGGGATTTGATATGTCCGTTGTAGATAACGTATACGTTGCAGGTGGTATCGGAAGTGGTATTAATATGAAGAATGCTGTTCGTATTGGTATGCTGCCGGATATTCCGCTGGAAAAATATAAATACATCGGTAACTCCTCTCTGGCTGGTTCTTATGCAATGCTGCTTTCCAATGAAGCAGAGGATAAAGTAGCAGAACTTGCTTCCAGCATGACATATCTGGAATTAAGCACACATCCTGGTTATATGGATTCCTTCGTAGCAGCGTGCTTCATTCCTCATACCGATATGTATCTGTTCCCTTCTGTACAGAATATGGAAGACTAACAGGGAGATTTCAGATGAAAAAGTGTTGTGGATAAGCAAATTTGATACAACACTTTTATCTGGAAATATACTCTGCTGAATAGAAAATTAATTGAGAAAGGTAACATAAAAGTGGAGAATAAAGAATTTGACTATGCAAAAGACAGTCTGGAGATGAGACCCTGGGCACATTATCTGGAACTTTATCAGGCAGCTGATCCTGTAGAGATTGCAGAGAGAACAGGGTTTGCTTACGATGCAGATACAAAAGAATTTCATTTACAGTTTATGAATAAGGGCTACTATATCACTCATCCGGAATTTGAAATCCGAAAAGAGGACGAATCGGATGATTCGTACCATATTTTACTGGATTTCCATAAAGCAAAGATTTTTGTCCTGCGTTTTATGACAGAATGCCGTATGGCTCCCGCTGGCGGCAATTATGTGACCTATCGTGATATTCCTGATGGTGAATTGTATTTCAGACAGTTCCAGGGAAGATGTATTTTCCGGCTTCAGTTTGGCTTTGGATATAAGCTGAACAAATTCCGTGAAGGTATGGAAATCATGGGCGGAATCCCTGTAAATATGGGTGATGTGGCTTATTCTTTTGAATTCATGAAAGGCTTGTCCATGATATTTATTTTCTGGGAAGGAGATGAAGAATTCCAGCCTTCCGCACAGATTCTGTTCTCCGATAATTTTGCTCAGGTATTTAAAGCAGAAGATCTGGCAGTAGCCGGAGATATTTCCATTGGAAATTTAAAAGCTGTTGTTTAAGCTGCTGTCTGGGACTTTCAAAGTAAATAAGTAACAGTTCAAATATCCGAAAAGCGCGTCGCTGACGCGCTTTTTTTGAATAGTTGAATTCAATAAGTTTTGATAAAATCTGCTTAACAAAAAATCCCACGCAGCCTGAAAATGACTTTGTGGGACCTTTCGTTGAGTCAATTATCAATAAAGAGTAAACTTGTAGTTACGTATTAAAGGGTATCTGCAGATTGCCTGAGCTTGAATAAATTTTCAGATACACTCTAGTTCATGTATTCGGGCATAAGTCTTGCACGGCGGAATGCGCTGTGAAGAGCTTTCATAACAACGGTTAAAACAACCGTACTGATCACCAGCATAATTGCGCATTTAGGAATACGGGAAATCAGTGTAGGAATATATTTGTCAGCACCGTAATACATTAAGGCAGCCAGTAAGAATTCAGGAACAGGGAAATCAGGAATTCAACCATTGCGGCAGCAAATGCACGTACAACAGTAATAGTGCCGCCGAAAAGGAAGAGACCAAATAATAATCCCATTAAAGCATAGCTGAAGGTAAATCCGAAGAAGAAGGATGAACCCTGACCTCCGGTTACGAGCATGCTGATAATGTCTCCCATGCATCCAACTACCATACCCATGAGGGGGCCGCCGTACATGGCAGCAGCAGCGATAGCCAGATATCCGGGACGGAATTCGATGGAAGGTGTAATTTTAATGTTACAATAGTAGAGCACGATATAAAGTGCTATAAAGAATGCGCACAAAACCATAGAATAAACGGAAGACAGGTTCTTCATCTGGCTTTTAAAATCAAGTGCTTTTTTATTGATAATCATGATAATCCTCTTTCTCAATGCTTTATGTATGCCAGACGGGGCCATACATAAATAAAAACTCTAGAATGCTTAAATTGACTCAAACAGTAAGTTGCGGATGTCCTCTGCCATTGATTCATGTTCAGGGCAGGAACAACAAGCGTTCACCAGTGTGGACAATGCATCATAGGAATATGTGGTCCCTTCCAGCTTTTCACCGATGGAAGCGATAAAGTGTTCATCATTGGCATCCGAATATAAATCTGCGGTCGTGATGATTCCTTTATCCACATTCAGATTGAGATCGAAATCGCCCCATGCAAAACGTTTATTGATGCGATTCGAAAACTTGATCCTGCGGCCATAAAGCCAGGTGTCATCATTGAATATCTTAATATAAGAATGAATGACAGCGGGATCCAGATCCTCAACGGACATAGGTGCTGCTGTGAGACCATATACGTTCTGAAAGGCTTCAAACATCTTAGAACGCATAGTTTCCACATTGAGGGATGGGCAAAAATCAATCAGATTTGCCACTCTTGATTTTATAGAACTGACACCGTTCGATTCCAGCTTATCCCGGTCTATGTTCAGATAGCGGGACATTGCGGTTGTATCGGTGTCGATCAGGAGCGTACCATGATGATAGCGGCGATCACCAGATTTATAAAAGGCATTACCGGAAAACTTACAGCCTTCAATAGTTAGATCGTTACGTCCGGTTTTTTCAACGGTAAGTCCTAAAAGTCGACAGGCTTCAATAATAACCTGAAGCTGCTTGTCAACATCATAGTTGGAAGCCGTTGTTAAAAATGTAAAGTTCAGATTTCCTTTATCGTGGAAAACTGCACCGCCGCCAGATAAACGACGTACCGGATATCCACCGTCTTCCAGCAGCTGGCTGACGAAAAGCTCTTTCCAGACATTCTGATTATAGCCGTATACAACGGTCTTTTCGTTCTGCCAGAGATACAGGATCACGGTTTCATCATCTACCACATCAAACAAAAACTTTTCCAGAGCCAGATTAAAATAGGGATAGAAAGTGTTGCTGGAAATGGTCCGTAACTTTGTAACCATTGGAGTCTACCTCTTTTCTGTAAGATTGCTGTCATATGGAACTGTCATCTAATCTTATATTTAGTCGGTACTGCTGAATGTACATCGTTCATGCAGCTGTTGACCATAAAATCAGGAATAACATCGCCTCAATTATGATAAAGCATCAGCCGTACGAAGGGCAGCACAAATAATCCTGTGCGTCACCGTACAGTCATCACAATTATATATATTGTCGAAAGATTTGTAAAGAAAATGATGCAAAATTATGACAGTTCTATAAGAATTATATAAGAATCTCTTTGGCATGAACATCAAAGACAGATGAAAATTACGAAGATGATATAGCATAATGCATAGAATACTTCGGATAAAATCAAAAAAAATACGGTCTATGTGCACAAAAAAATACATGAAAGCTATTGTATCTTTTGGGTTGATGTGATATTCTTTTATATAAGATAGGGGTAATGAAAACGGTGCGGATTTTAATGATGACAAATATGGGGGGTCAGATTTAATATGCATTGTTTGATACGCAGACAAAAGATAAAGATATGGAACGGATGAATCAGTCTGCATGTGCGTTGGATAGGTGTATGTGATGGGTAGGCATACAGCGTGCAGGTTCTTATAGAGGATCGGCATTCAGCAATCATCGATATGAGGGGAAGTTTTGTATGGAACGGACGGTCTGATGTTTGCGGATTTCATGACCTATTGACTGAAGGCAGATGTGGGATTCATGTGCGGAATCCTGCATCTGTTTTTGCGTCAGCATTTGTAAGGATTAAATAAATACTGTACGGTATAAATAATATAGATAATTAAAAAGGAGCAGTGCAATCCATGGGCAAACAATTCTGGAAACCTGGAAATATGCTGTATCCGGTTCCTGCGGTAATGGTAAGCTGCGGACGAGAAGGAGAACAGCCCAATATTATTACGGTGGCATGGGCCTCCACATCCTGTTCATCCCCTGCGATGATTTCCATTTCCATACGACCGGAACGTTATTCCTACAATATTATTAAAGAAACGGGAGAGTTTGTTGTAAATCTTGTAACAGAAGACCTGGTATACGCAGCTGATTACTGTGGCGTGAAATCCGGTCGTGATCTGGATAAGTTTGCACAGATGAAGCTGACTCCACTGGAGTCCAAAACCGTGAAAGCACCGGGAATCAGCGAAAGTCCGGTAAATATTGAATGTAAAGTTGTGCAGATCATCCCTCTGGGAAGCCATGACCTTTTTCTGGGCGAAGTAACCGGGGTTACAGTGGATGATCAGTATATGGATGAAAATGGAAAGTTCCATTTAAGTGATGCAGGACTTACCGTATATTCTCATGGTGAATACTATGGCCTGGGCGAAAAACTGGGTAAATTTGGATATTCCGTAGCGAAAAAGAAAAATCAGAAAAATGGCCAGGCTGGTAAAGTCAACAAAACAGATAAAATAAATAAAGCTGATAAAGCCAGCAAAACAGATAAAATAAATAAAGCTGATAAAGCCAACAAAACAGATAAAGCCAGTAAAACAGATAAAGTCAACCATTCCAATAAGGATAAAAAAGTGAGTAAAAGCAGTTCGTTCAGTAAAAACAACAAAACGGACAAACATGGCTCAACTGATAAAAAGGGCAGAAAAAAAACCGGGAAATAAAATCCTGGTTTTTTTGTTAATGGCATATTGGGCTGGATTCGTCAGAAGACAGGAATGGTTAGGGATTTTTTGTTTGACCGGCTAAAACAGCGGTTTTACGATTTCGATTCCGGCTGGCAATAATTCCGCCGATGCGTCCGCTTTCCTGAGCAGAGAGAGCACCCCAGCCATTTTGTACAATTTTGTCATCAAGTCCCAGTTCTTTTGCGATTTCAAACCGCATCAATTCCTGAGGTGTTAATTTGTCAAATTCAAATTCTTTTTTTCTTTTCGCCATAGAAACTCCTTGAAAATCATTTTGTTATAGAGTAAAGCAGCTGCAACTGCGAAAGTATGGAATTGTTCCATGCTTTTTAATGTATGCCATGTGGTTGGACTGATACATATTTTATGTGAAACTTGAAGAAAATATTCGTAACTATTCAGCCAAGCATGACCGTGAGCCATTTTGGGAATTTTGGTTTAAAATACCGTGTCAAATTTATAATAAACGAGGAGATAAATATTTCTTATCGTCATTTTTTATGATATAATATAAAGTTGGGTGACTGAACATGACTCACGCCGATTCAGGGCCTGTTTCATTGAACGGTTTTAAATTTATTTACATGGAGATGTGGATTATGGGTAAAAATACAATTGAGAAACTGAGAAATTCCATGCGGGAACATGGAATTGATGCATGGATGGTTACATCAGCAGATTATCACGATTCAGAATATGCGGGAGATTATTTCCGTCTTCGCAGCTATCTGTCCGGTTTTACCGGCTCTGCAGGAACATTGGTGGTAACATTGGAAGAAGCAGGTCTGTGGACAGATGGACGTTATTTTGTGCAGGCAGCACATCAGCTTCAGGGAAGCGGGATTACACTTTATAAATCCGGGCAGAAAGGTGTACCGGAGATTACAGAATTTCTGGCAGAGAAACTGCCCCAGGGAGGCTGTCTGGGTTTTGATGGACGAACTGTTGGACAGGGATATTATCTGGAATTAAAGGAAATGCTGGAAGAAAAGCAGATTCGTTTTTCACTTTTTGAAGATTTGGGAGGCGATATCTGGGAGGACAGACCGGCTCTTTCCTGTGAAAAAGTATGGGTTTTAGATGCTGAAAAATATACAGGGATGACAACTGCTGCAAAACTGGAGCAGGTTCGTCTGGCAATGAAAGAAGCAGGTGCCAGTGTGCATATTCTGACCAGTCTGGATGATATTGCATGGCTGTATAATGTTAGGGGGGCTGATGTAAGCTGCAACCCTGTGGCACTCTCTTATGGAGCAGTCACCATGGAAGATGCCATTTTCTTTGTCCAGGAAAATGCGTTGGATGATGAAGTTCGCGCTGCTTTGGCTTCTCAGGGCGTATCGATCCAGCCTTACGAAGCAATCTATGATTATACAGCAGCTTTAGATGCAGCGGAGACCGTTTTATTGGAAGAAAGCCGGGTAAATTGTGCTGTTTATGCAAAACTGCCGGAAGGAATCCGTGTAATCAACCAGGTTAATCCGGAAACGCTGTTAAAAGCTGTTAAAAATCCGGTGGAGCAGGAAAATATTGTAAAAGCTCATATTAAAGATGGAGCTGCCATGGTGAAATTCATTTACTGGCTGAAGCAGAATATTGGTAAAATGCCCATTACAGAAATGAGTGCAGCTGCATATCTGGACAAGAAACGCTCCGAACAGGAAGGATTTCTGGATCTGAGCTTTGGAACAATTTCCGCTTATGGAAGTAATGCGGCTATGTGTCATTATTCAGCAACAGAAGAAACCGACACGGAACTGAAACCGGAAGGATTCTTTCTGGTGGATTCCGGTGCTCAGTATATGGAAGGAACAACCGATGTGACCCGTACCATTGCCCTGGGACCGGTAACAGAGCAGCAGAAACTGCATTACACGCTGGTATTAAAAGGCATGATCGGTCTGGCATCCATTCATTTCCTTCACGGCTGTACCGGCGCCAGCCTGGATATTATGGCAAGACAGGCTTTATGGAAATATCATCTGGATTTTAATCACGGTACGGGCCACGGCGTAGGTTATCTGTTAAATGT
>JBGVFN010000055.1:0-8607 GCA_045121095.1 Lachnospiraceae bacterium
TGACAGACGATATAATATATCTCCTGAGATTTTCTGCAGTTTTGGATGCAGAAACAGTTCCGGTTCTTCTACAATGATAATTCCCGGATGTTTTCCCTGTCTCTGCGTATAGGTTTCCAGCAAAGAAAGCATGTAAATGCTGCGCATCCCCTTCCCCAGCTGCTCAATGGAGCGGGTTGCATGTTTCTCCGGGCTGTAGATTTCTGCCGTAACGGACAGCATCCGTTCAATATCCCGGT
Organism: Lachnospiraceae bacterium; assembly: GCA_045121095.1. Lineage (GTDB taxonomy): Bacteria > Bacillota > Clostridia > Lachnospirales > Lachnospiraceae > TWA4. The sequence goes on from JBGVFN010000055.1 coordinate 240, forward strand.
TCATGGAATAAATAATCTCATCCTGTCCGCCGTTTTTCCGGTAATTTTCATTGACTTTTCTGGAAAATTCATCCAGATTCAGCTGATACAGCTTATAATCCAGAAGTTTGACTGCCTCGAAAGCGTTCAGTTCCTCCGGTGTTTTCTGATTGATCAATCCGATACAGGAAAAGCAGTGATTACAGACCTTTGCTGTATTAAAAATACAGCAGCCGGATCGAATCTGCTTCAACAGCTCATCCTCCTGCATAAGCAGCAGATTTTCCTGAAATGGTCTCAGATTGCGCTGGGAATCCATATGATAGATTTCCGGAAGTATCTCCATAATATAAGGATTATGCTTCTGCACCCCATCATGGTAACGCTGTTTTCCATCCCGATTGACCGTAAATGTAAATGACAGTTCTCCAGCGCCCTCTTCCGCCCCGGTTTCTTCAGAAGTATTCCATGGACGAAAAGAAGGCAATTTTTTACAGAACTCCCGATACCAGATATCAAATCTTCGATAACTGCTGACTGCTCCTTTTTCGTGGAGCCCATGCAGATCCTCTTCTGTCACTGCAAGCACCACACTGATTTCAATATTGGGGAAATCTTCCTGAAAATCCTCCAACTGAATCTGATAGGCACCGCTGACAGACCGAATCGCATCCAACACAGCTGTTTTGCCAGTATTATTTTTCCCCACCAGAATCAGTGCATTTTCCACCTGTGAAATATGCAGATTCTGAATGGATTTAAAATTACGAATCTGCAATTCTGTAATCTGCATGCTGCTCCCTCCCTTTCCGACTCCATTATCCTGCTCCGGGCTGCTGTCCGGGACTTTTATAATAAATACACAACGGCTGAACAATTCCTATTTTTCTGCTTTCAGAGATTCTTCCTGTATTTCCATCAAATATTGTCTATTGTATGTCAAATGTGTGGCCATACTATACTTCGCACCGATACTATCTCCTTTTAAAATCGCATTAGTTATGGCACGGTGCATATCAATATTTTCTCGTATTACTTGGGGATTGGTCAAATTTCCAAATGTGATGGCCGCTGTATTAATAATCGGAATCAACGTCTCCGCCACACGATTTTTACTGCACCGGGCAATCAGCGTATGAAATTCCACATCCTTTTTCAGGGAATTTTTCCCTTCCTGATATAAGACTTCCATCTCATCACATAAAATCCCCAGCTGCTTCTTTTCTTCGGAATTAGCATGTATTGCTGCCAGCCCTGTAATTTCCGGTTCCAGCATCAGACGAACTTCAAAAAGCTCCAGGGTAAGCTTGTACTTATCCTCAAATTTAGCCAGTCCCAGAGGGTCCTCCTCCAAAGATCTGGTATTGATCACATAAGTCCCCGATCCGCGGCGCACCTCCAGAATCCCCTTCGAAACCAGGCCTTTTACCGCTTCACGAATGGTACTTCGCCCCACACCAAATCTCTCTGCCAGTTCAAACTCATTGGGGATCTTCCCACCAATATTGACCGGCTCCTGCAGGATGAAATTCATCAATTCATCCTCAATCTGCTTTCCCAGCAGTTTTTTATTCATTTTTTCAAATTGATACATATTTTCTCTCTCTTTACTATGAAGCTCCGGCAAGCGACCATACAGATGGGCGTGCTTGCACGACCAGATACATGGTCCGTTTACTATGAAAGTCCCGGACAGCAGCCATGTCCGCTTAAATTAAAATTCCATCGCAATGATCTACTTCATGCTGAATGATCTGTGCCGTCCAGCCGGAATATTTCTGTCGCTGCTTTTTAAAATTCCGGTCCAGAAATTCCACTTCAATCTCCTCATAACGTGTTGTTTTCCGAACTCCCGCCAGGGAAAGGCATCCTTCCTCGGTCTCATAAGGCTGTGATTTTTTTGTAATCACCGGATTAACCATAATGGTATTCACAAATCCCATATTTACCACAATAATCCGCTTTTTCACACCGATCATATTGGCTGCCATCCCCACACAATGCTCTGCGTTGGCCTGCAGTGTATCCAATAAATCAGTCATCACCGCCGCGTCTGCTCTGGAAGCCGGTTCCGACTTCTGTCCCAGAAAAAATATATCCTTTACAATTGGTCTGACCATGTTTCTTTCCTCGTTTCTAATATTTCATTCCACTCATATCCAATTCGCGGCGTACCGTCCGCCATATATACAATTCCGCAGCGTTCAAATCCATTTTTCTCCAGAAGATGCTGCATAACCAGATTTTTCTCATGTGTATCCATTCGAAGATGACCGTACTGTTTTTTACAGTAATCCAGACATTGGCCCAGCATCCCTTTCATGGTTCCATCGCTGGCTACTCGATGAACCACTCCATACGGCGCAGGATTTTTCCACTGTCCCTTTTCAATTATGGCATAATCTGGCTCCGGACCGATATAAAACATAAAAACGCCGTGAATTTGTTCCTGTTTCGTCACAACATACAACTGTTTTTTCTCTATATCTGACTCTATCAATGAAACCGGCGGATACGAATCTCCCCACTGAACGGCATTTCCATGATCTGCCATAAATTTCCGCGCAATTTGATAAACTTCCAGAATCGCCGACAAATCTGTTTTTTCCGCTAAACGAATCATAATTTGTTCCTTTCCTCTTCTTCCAAAGTATTCCTTTTTATTCCTTTTAAAACTGCAACTGTTCAGCAGGCATTCATCATTTCTTACAGAAATCTCAATCCCCTACCATCATCAGACGTGTTACATATCCGTTTTCATCAAAAAACAGATTGGTATAAAAAGAACCCGCATTTAACTGCTCTGCTGTAATAGTACTTACCTGCTGTATAATGGGAATTTCTTCCGTGGCATCCTTTTTGATCCAGAGAGTTCCCTGATACACCGGTTTATCCACCCGGTCATCGCTCATCTGATATAAAACCACCGGGCTTCCATCCTCTGACGGCTGATAGTAATACTCCATTCCACTCTCCACCTGATCTATGGGATACAGGGCACCATTTGTATAAATCAAAGTTTGCTTCTCACCAGTCAGCTCATCGAATACCAATGTAATCTCATCGCCCGGCTCCAGATTTCCCGGTGCCTCAATCCCCTGGGTAAAAACTGCTTCCACCTGATAATAAGTTCCACAATCTTTCAGCGTACCCTTCTGCAGATTAAACTGCAGCACAGAAGATCCCTGTATCCGATTTTCTGCTTCATTTCCATAATATCCGTAGCTGTCAATTACTTTTTTGCAGGGAGCCTGAGCAGATATCTCACTGCTATCATTGCCATTGCCACTATTTCCACTGCCATTTTCCGCAGAACTGCTATTTCCTGCTGCCATTTTTTCCATTTCCTGCAGCAGTACAATATTTTCCTTTTCATAGGAATTCAGCAGTTTTTCATCAAAATTCTCCGCTGCTACAGTACCTTTATACCAGCTTTTAGACTCAAAATATGTTTTCAAATCCTCACTGGTAAATATCCGCCCATGACGCGCATAAATTTCGTTGCGGGCAATACGCAGTTTTTCTGCACTTAGTGACTTTACTTCTTCCTGAGTCAGCAAACGTATACTACTTTCTGGAATTATGTAGTCATCCGTATTGGACACTGCCTGAGTGGCTGCATCCTTTGACTCATCCTCCACAGAAGTTTGTGACTCCTGTTGTTCCATTTCCTGATTTTTCTGATTTTCTTCCTTGTTCTGATCATTCTCTGCTTTCTGACAGCTGGTCATACAGCAAATGATCAGCAATAAACCCAATCCCAACAACCATATCTTCTTTTTTCTCATTTATTTCAAACCTCACAATCATTATTTAACCATTCTATTAAAAGCATACACGGATTTATTTGTATCACATGATACAACAACTTTTGAATTATTCTATCACATATTGTTTGGTTTCGCTATAAATTCCAGCTTACAAATCTATTAACATTTCATAATGTCGGCATTTTATATGACCTGTTTTTCCACAAAACATTTCATTTTCTTTTTCACATGAATATGTTAATATAAAACCGTCTTAGTACTACAGCGAACATTAGTCGTGTGATTTTATAAGGTAGTGAAGGCTCTGTAATTGCGCCATTTACGTTTTTTATAAAAATTCAAGTAATACTTAAAAAGTTCGCTGTAGTCTTAATACGTGGCTGAAAAATGCACGAAACATATTAGAAGGGAATTTTAACTATTATGATGGATTTAGTAAATGGCCGCCCGGAAGATCCTACCGGACGGCTGGATAAAGAAATACGTGTATACGACCTGCTGGATTCTATAGGAATTGACTACTGGCGAATCGACCATGAAGCTGCATTTACCATGGAAGCCTGCCATGAAATCGACCTGGCACTGGAAGCTACCATATGTAAAAACCTGTTTTTATGTAATCGCCAGAAAACAGACTTTTACCTGCTGATGATTCCCGGAACCAAAACTTTTAAAACAAAGGAATTATCTAAACAAATTGGCAGTTCCCGGTTGTCTTTTGGAGATGCAGCAGATATGGAAAAATATCTGGACACCACTCCAGGTTCTGCCAGCATTATGGGGTTAATGAATGATACTCAAAATCAGGTCCGGCTGCTGGTGGACGAAGATGTTCTGCAGGGAGACTGGCTGGGCTGTCATCCCTGTGTCAATACCTCCAGCCTGCGTCTGAAAACCAAAGATGTTTTTGGCCCCCTGCTGTCCGCCATGCATCATGATATGACGGTGGTACATCTGGAGGGTGGGGAGTAAACTCAAGCGTTTCGGAATGATTTTTCAAACACGCTCTAGCGAACTATACAATGATTTCTGCCATCCGATATCCGTACTAAAATTATGGATAATATCATTCCTGCAAAGGAACTGATCCAGGTTGCCACGAAAAATCCCGGATAACCGATCCAGTGAACCAGTATAATAGCACAAAAAATATTCACAGCCATGGTCGTTATGCTGGATATGAGGTATCGCATCATATCCTGTTTTCCGCGGAGTTTTGCTTCCTGAACATGCCGCATAACGGTAAAATAATAAGAAAACGGTTCATACACCAAAATCATGGCTCCATATCGAACAGCTTCCTGATTATCTGTAAATAATGCCATCATGAAATCGTGAAAACACAGACAAATAAGAATCAGAATGGTGGCCAGACCCATGAGAAGCTGTGTGGCCGTTTTCATCCCTTCTTTGATCCGTTTTTCCTGATTCAGTGCCAGATTTTGTGCAATAAATGTTACCAGAGACTGTACGAACCCATAAACGGGAATTAAAATCAGATTGGTCATTCTGCTGGCACAGGAAAATCCGGCGATGGCATCTACGCCAATGGACCCTAACAGCCCCTGTTTGATGTTTGTTACTACTACACCAGACATCTGCTGCAGAGTATTGGCCGGTGCCAATCTGAAGATTTCTTTCCAATAAGACAGGCGCAGCATGTTCCATTGAAACCGCTCTTCCAGAAGCGTACGGCGAAGATAACCATATACAATCACACAACCTACAACCTGCGCTAAAGCAGACGCCGCTGCTGCCCCGCCAATTCCAGCCAGATCAACCAGTACAATATCCAGAATAACATTTAACACCGACGTAAATAATGTGGCATATAACGGCGTTTTTGAATCTCCATATCCAATCAGAATCTGTTTTGCCAGGTCATAAATCATCTGAAAGGGCAGGCCCACCATATAAACAACACCATAAAGCCAGGCATCTGCCAAAATTTCTTCCGGCGTATTGATCAAAATCAACAAAGCCCGAAATCCCACAATTCCCAGCATCGTCATCACCAGAGCCAGAATACCATCCACAAACAGCAGATTCCATGTAAGTTCTTCCATCTGTTTCTTCTGAAAAACAGGTTTTTTTGCTGCAATCAGCAAATTTCCCGCCAGTTCCATTCCACCTGAAACAAAAAGGAAAAACATCAATACCGCTGCCCCATTGGAAGCCGCTGCCAGCGCATCCGAATCCAGTTTCCATCCAATAATCATGGAATCCGCCACACTGTACAACTGGGCCGCCAGCATACTTAAAATAACCGGAATTGCAAACCGGACTAACGGACGGCGAATCGGCCCGGCAGTTAAGCTATTTTCCTGTATTATATTTTCCTGTACTATATTTTCCTGTTTTACTTTCTCTTGCTCTTTTTTCTCCCGTATCGTTTTTTGCCGCATTACGATTTCATCTCCTTGTACTTTTTCTAAATGATATTTGCCAAAACACCAGATAAATAGTATGATATCCTTACTATAAAGTATCCAGTTACCGGATAGTCAATAGCATCTCGGGAGGTATTTTATGCAGAGCCCTAAAAGTCAATATCTAAATGCCGGTGCATTTGCCAAATTGGCCGGTGTAAATAAAAAAACGCTGCACTATTATGATGAAATCGAATTATTTCAGCCAGCTTATGTCAATGAACATGGATATCGTTTTTATTCTATTTTTCAGCTGGATCGCCTGGCTCTAATCCTGATTTTGAAAGACTCCGGCGTTGCCCTGAAGGACATTAAACAATATCTGGACGGCGGCGATGCCAGACAGTTGGATCAGTCTCTGATGCAGACAGAACAGGAACTTGACCGCCAGATTCACGAACGGATCCAGCGAAAAAAACTGCTGCAGGACATCCTTTCCCGCAATCAGGCATATTTAAATTATATGGGACAAGGTTATCAGCGACTTCATCAAAAATCCGAAACCTGCGAACCTCTTTTTTACTTTGACCGGGAACACCTGAAAGAAAAAGATCAATCTCCCATTTTATTGGTCAATTATATTACAGATGGGCCGCACACAGGTCTATGCATTACCCCCAACAAGATGTTCCTTTACCGAAAATGCCAAAATGGTTCTCATTCCATTCCTGAAGGAGATTATCTTTGTTTATTCGGAGAAGCAGAAAGCGGACTGGAACAGCGGACAGAACAGGTAGAAAAAATGAAAGCATACGCCCTGGCAAATCAGATTTCCCTGGCCGATGAATTTTTTATGGAATTTAATGATATCTTGCTGAATCCGGATAAGAAGGACTATTTTTGCATCCGGAGTCGGATTCTGGAGATGTAGCAATTTCTTCTTTTTCATAGCATCGCTTTTATCATTTCGAAGATGCCATGATTTCATTTGAAAACCAGCCTGCGCTGAACTTGTTACTTTTCTTTTTCTTTTCTGCATGATACAATACGTTTAAGAAATACAATGCACAAAGAGGAACGAATGTATGAAAAAGATGATTAATATCACCAACAGCATCTACGATACGGATCGTTATCGTGATGCTGCACATTTAAGAGAATTTTATCAGCGCTATGGCTGTGATGGCTATGAACTGATGCGCTGCAAGCCGCCTTGTTCGGATATTCTGCCCAGGGAAGATGTGGTAGGTGTCCATCTGGCTTATTTTACCAGCTGGATTGATTTCTGGCTGGAGGATGAGAAAGCACTGCTGGCAGAGTATGATACCAGAGAACAGTATGAAGCAATTTACGGCGGTACTTCCAAAGAACGGATTCTGGAATTTGTTCGGGATGAATTGAAATTTGCAGACAGTATGGGGGCTGAATATGTGGTATTTCATGCCGGCAGCAGTACTTCCAGAGAAGTTTTTACTTATCAGTTCACTCATCCGGATGAGGTGGTGGTGGATGCACTGGCGGATATTATCAATCAGGTACTTGATGGAACCGATTATTCCTTCTACTTTTTAGTGGAAAATCTTCCCTGGTCTGGTATGAGATTTACCAATCCGGAGGTTACCAGACGTTTGATGGACAAGATCCATTATCCGAAGAAAGGAATTATGCTGGATACAGGACATTTAATGTGTACAAACCCGGATATTACAACTCAGGAAGAAGGGATTGAATACATTTATAAATGCCTGAATGAACATGGAGAACTTCGTCACTATATTAAAGGCGTTCATTTCCATCAGTCTTTATCCGGTCCTTACGTAAAAAGCGTGCTCGCCAATCCGCCTGTTCTGCCGGATAATTATAAAGACCGCATTAATATGGCATATTCTCACGTGTTTAAGATTGATGAGCACCGGCCTTTTACCTGCCCTGGAGTGAAAGAGCTGATTGAATTTATTAATCCCGAATATCTGACCTATGAATTTATCACCTGGGATCTGAAGCAGCATGAAGAATTCATGGAAGCACAGACAGAGGCCATGAAGTAAAAGGTAAGACCAGCACGGGTCTCATGAATCCATGAATCAAAGGACAATTAACGAATACCCAAAATCGAGTAGGAGGCTAACCATTAGTTGATTAGCCGTCCTCTCACACCACCCAGCGTACCGTTCGGTACTGGGCGGTTCCTTAGTTTTCACAAACTACCAGATAATAGTCAAGGAAGGATGTATATCCCAGCTTGGCTAT
>JBGVFN010000056.1:0-2062 GCA_045121095.1 Lachnospiraceae bacterium
CCATATTTCCGGTAAAATCTATATATCCGATAGCGCCGCCGTAGATTCCTCTCTTGTTATTTTCCAGTTCTCCAATCAGCTGGCAGGCCCGGATTTTAGGCGCTCCTGACAGAGTTCCTGCAGGAAGTACCGCTTCAATCGCGTCCAGCGCATCGTAGCCTTCCTGAATCTGGCCTCTTACCGTAGAACCAATATGCATAACATGTGAATACCGTTCAATGGAATGGAATTTTTCCACCTGAACCGAACCAAATTTACTGATTTTTCCCAGATCATTTCTCCCCAGATCCACCAGCATATTGTGTTCGGCCAATTCTTTCTGATCAGCAAGTAAATCTTTTTCCAGTGCCTGGTCTTCTTCGTCCGTTTTTCCCCTTGGTCTGGTTCCAGCCAGCGGAAACGTATGCAATACGCCATTTTCCAGCTTCACAAGGGTTTCTGGCGATGCGCCTGCAACCTCCACGTCTGTACCGGAAAAATAAAACATATAGGGAGAAGGATTCATGGTTCGTAAAACCCGGTAGGTATTAAAAAGGCTTCCCTCAAAAGGAGCACTCAGCCGATTCGAAAGTACAATCTGAAAAATATCCCCCTCGCGAATAGAGTGCTTTGCTTTTTCCACCATCCTACAATAAGTTTCTTTATCGAATAAGGGAGTCACTTCACCAGTAAGATGCCCTTTCGTTTTCTTTTTTTCTCCAAAACGAAGCAAGCTGACCAGCTGTTTTAATTCCATTACTGCTTTGTTATATCCGATTTCCGGTTCATCCAGCGATATATTAACAATAAGGATGATCTTCTGTCGGAAATTATCAAACGCAATGACCTTATCAAACAACATCAGATCCACATCTTTAAAAGCTTCACCATCCTGCACCTGGGTTCTGACTGTCGGTTCGCTGTATCCCAGATAATCATAGGAAAAATATCCTACAAGTCCGCCTGTAAAAGAGGGAAGATGATCAAAACGGGGACTTTTATAATCTGCCAGAATCTGGCGAAGAAAATCGGAAGGATGATCCGTCTTTAGCCGGATATTTCCCGCCTTCATTTCACCATTGATACAGGTTACTTCCAGTTTCGGATCAAATCCCAGGAAAGTATAACGTCCCCATTTTTCATTTTCCGCAACCGACTCCAGCATATAACAGTGTGTTGATACATTTTTTAAAATCCGGATTGCTTCAATCGGTGTACAAATATCTGATAAAATTTCACAGCTAATCGGTACTGCCTTGTACATGCCGCTGGCAGCAATTTTTTTAACCTCGTCTATACTCGGTGAAATCTTCATGACGTTTACCTCCTGAAAATATTATTCGTAACTATTCAGCCAAGGCTGAACTGTTACTATTATTCATTCAACGTAAAAAAACGCCCTTGACAAAAATACTTCTGTCAAGGACGAATAATACACTTTACCCGTGGTGCCACCTTGTTTCGAAACTGCTCCCGCAGTTTCGCACTTATAGGATACTAACATATCCTTGGCAACTGACGTATGCCTGCACGTCGCTGATTAAGCGCCCTCCGCGGTCCATTTAACAGACTGTATACTGTCCGGCTCTCACCTGCCCGGTCTCTCTGTAAGTGCATGTTCTGTTTTTATCTCCGCATCGTCGGTTTCGGCTGTATGCAATTTTAACTTCTTGTCTTTAAAACATCACTGCTGTAAAGCGATGATGTTTTGGATTGATTTAAGTATACAGGATTTTTCTGTTTTGTCAATCCTGTTTTTCAAAAAGTCTGAAAATTACAAATAAGTGTTCAGACACGTTTTAAAGTCCCAGGAATGCTTTTACCACGTCTTCCATCTGGTTGATTTCACATACGTCTTTGTGAAGGACTTCTGCGCTTCTGATTTCTTCAATGGCGCGAGGAATTTTTACACCGGATAATTTAGCAAGTGCGTCTACCAGTTCAAAATCGCCTAATGCGTCATATTTGGGATCAATGGCTGTCATAACGCTTCTGGTGAATTTGTAGGGGCTTGCTGTAGATGCGATCACAGCGGGGGCTGCGTCTTGGGTTTCTTTCTGGTAATTGCGATATACATAACTTG
>JBGVFN010000057.1:0-2696 GCA_045121095.1 Lachnospiraceae bacterium
CCGTATACCCTGCAATGACGTTTTTTCTAAATGTTGGATTGTTGAATCGAACCCTGTCGGCACATGAGTTTTGTTAAAACTATATATATCACCTAGTCCAATTCTCGCCTTTCATTGTTCATTATAAACAAATCATTCACTCTCACCGCACAAAATCTGTATTTATCATCGCCATCCATGCTCTACTCAACAGCCGTTTTACGAAGTAGAAATCATCTATTTTTCCGTAATTTTCATTACTCAACAAACCGTTATGATGTAGGTGTCATTAGCGGGTCAGATAGTGTACTCAACAGCAGTTTCAGTCGTTAATGATAAACTCATGGATTTTTGTTGTTTTCTCCTGTTTTCCGCCATTTCTATGATTCTTCTGAAAAGGATGTGCCAATTTTGTGCCACAGGGGTCAAAAGTTCAGCGTTTTGTATGGATTTTTTGCGTTTTCAGTTCATATAGCTGTGAAATATAACCAATTTCAGCGCCCTATATAGTGTGCAAAACAGGTTCTTTTCGACGATACTACGTCAATACGGTTTGTTGAGTAGACATTCATAGGTGTCACGATAACAACAAAATCCGCAACGCTATACGCCATCTCTGCGTGAAGCGTTGCTGTCAAATCCAAATCCTTCTCTACAAGATATTTTTCGATATAGTGTCCTGGATTGGGGAATTTCGATTGTTTATTAGTTCCACTTTTTCGGGAATGATATCCACAGTATATAATAATCACAGAAACCTTTCACACCGACCCTTTTCCAGCCACTACAACCCAAACCGTCTTAAACAGCATCTGTATATCCAGCCAGATACTCCATTCCCGGATATACTTCAGATCCAGTGCCACTACCTCTTCAAAATCGGTAATATCACTACGTCCGCTGATCTGCCACATTCCGGTCAGACCAGGCTTTGCACATAATCGTGCGCGATGATGGGGGCTGTACTGTTCCCATTCATCCACTGTTGGAGGACGGGTTCCCACAAGGCTCATATCGCCTTTTAATATATTGTAAAACTGAGGCAGCTCGTCAATGGAGAACTTTCTCATAAAACGACCGATAGGAAAGATTCGTGGATCATTATCCATCTTGAACATTAATCCTTCCATTTTATTCTGTTTCATTAATTCTGCTTTCCGCTTATCCGCATCCGGATACATGGAACGGAATTTGTAAATCCGGAATTTTCTGCCGCTTTTTCCTACACGCCACTGGGAGTAGAAGATTGGACCGGGTGACTGTATGTAAATGATCGGTCCAAAGATGATCACCGCAATTCCAGTAATCAAAAGTCCCACCAGACTGCCCGCAATATCCATGATCCGCTTCAACAGCAGCTGAACAGGGGAAGCCAGACGTACACTGGAAGTCATAACCGTAAAACCACCTACCCGTTCAATGACCTGATTGGGCAGTTCTTCAAAAGTACTGCGTTCCAGATTGATATGAATGGTCACACCTGTTACTGCCAGATCCTGAATCAGCTTCTTTTCCAGTCTGGTGTCAGACACATCCAGCAATACCTCATCGATTACATGATTGCGGAGATATTCATACATCTCCTTACAACCGCCGATGATCTGCCAGTCTTGCTTTGCCGCCTCATCTGCGTTCAACAGAGTGTCCTCCATACCTTTTGTAAAATCAGTCAACACCACGGAACGCAGCGTAAAACGGTTTTTACTGTGCTGTTCAATTTTTTTCGCAATTCCCTGCATCTTACTGCTGCTGGTTACCAGCAGCATCCGGGGCAGTTTTCCCTTTCTTAGCAGTTTTTTTCGTACAAATATCTTATACAGGCTGCGCTCGATCCATAAAAAAAAGCTCCCCATCACCCAGAATAAAGTGAACACACTTCTTGAAAAATAGTAAGACTGCTGTACAAAGTAAAGATATAAAATCATTCCTACCAGAAGCAGTGATACATTTTTCACCGATTCCCACAATTCCTGATACACTTTCCTTTTCAGAATATTTTTATGTACAGGTATCATGCAGATCAGAAGAAAATCAAATAATACTACGTAAAATCGCATGTTCTGATACAAGCTTGTAAACAGGTACCAGCTGTTTTTCATACGCATATAGCACACCAGCAGATAAGTCAATTCGATAACCACCAGATCCAGCAGCATGAAATCGAAATGCTTAAACCACCGGCTCTTCGCCCTTTCGTACATAACTCCCTCCAGATAACTCCCTTACACTACAAAAATTTTGTTTTTACACCTTTTGGTATACTTGTTTAGAAATATAAGCCTTTTATTTCTTTGAAATTTTACAACGTTTTTATAGAGAAGTCAATATTCTTATCTTTTATTCTCCATTTTACTCAAGAAAATTTCATATTTTCGTAAAAAATAGATCAAATCTCATAAACATGTTTCCCAAAACCCGGTTGTTTCCATTAAATATGTATAGTCATTGAGATTTGCTTCAATTATTTGGCATTAGATGTAGTAAAAATGGTAACTGTTCAGAGTAGGTCGAAGCATTTACTGCTGGGACCGTAAGAATATGATTCAGGACTGCAAAAATCTGTGATATGATGATAGAAATCGAGTAGGAGGCTAACCATTAGTTGATTAGCCGTCCTCTCACACCACCCAGCGTACCGTTCGGTACTGGGCGGTTCCTTAGTTTTCACAAACTACCAGATAATAGTCAAGGAAGGATGTATATCCCAGCTTGGCTAT
>JBGVFN010000058.1:0-66782 GCA_045121095.1 Lachnospiraceae bacterium
TTACCTCCAAACTTGTATTGGTTGGAAGTAATGTAAGCGTGGGTTTTTAGTGTGGTATCTTTAAGTTTGGGAAACCCCCATTTCCCATCTGGACACTGCCTGCCTTGTCACTCCTACTATTTCAGCAAATTGTTCCTGAGAAAGCTTGTTGTCCTGCCTTACCTCAAGAATTGCCTTTGCAATATTTTGATTACTATCTTTTGCTTTATTCATAAGCCTCCCCCTCTCTTTTGTTTGATTATATTATACTATTGTTTTGCAATGGGGCAAGCAACAGTATTTTACATTTCCGCAATTAACTATTGCTTTTTATCTTGTTGTTTTCTTTTCATTCTATTTTGAGATTCAATTCTACTGCTTCCGTTAACATTTTATACTTCCTGTAACCAGTATCTTTTATCGGCTACTGATTTTACATTGAAAGTTTCCGTGGTGCACCATCTTCCATTTCATATACCTCATCGCAAAGAGAACATCTATGAAATACTATCCTAGAGCGAACTTTTTAAGTATTACTTGAATTTTTTATAAAAAACGTAAATGGCGGAATTACAGAGCCACATTGCTAAGGAGACCTTTGGTCAAACGTCGGCACTTAACGAGCGGCTTTCTGCAAAGAAAGACGAGAGTTTAGTGTCCGCTACGTTTGGGCATCGTTAACATGCAAACAAAGCTCCAGTGAAGCTTTGTTTGTAGAGCGAGAGCGTGTCTCCGTGTAATGCAGGTCTGTAATGGAGCCTTCACTATCTATAATTCTCCAAGTAAAATTCACAATACCCCAGAACCTGCTTCACAAGGTACATAATATCAGAGTTTAACGCTTCTCATGTGGAAATGCAACTGGAAATTCTTTTTTACAATTTCTTCCATAATCATGCTCTGCTAATTCATAACAGTTCAGCAGACATTCATAATTTCCTGCGAAATAGTTAAAAAATTCTTAAAAATTGCGTATCCCCTTTTTTATTGCATAGAGAAAAAGATATTGTTATACTTAACCTAACAAATTTCCCATTTATGCAAAGGGATTTGTGAGTATTCCCATCTGCAGGAAGCTTTGCAGATCTATTACCATCATCTGCTTTGCTAAAGCGTGTTTGAAAAAGGAGGACTTATGAAAACAAAAAAATTATTTTCCTGTCTGCTGGCAGGTCTGCTCTGCTGCTGTCTGCTTCTGACCGGCTGTTCCAGCAAAAGTGATACCATGTTTTCTGCCATGAAAAAAATTTATCGGATTTCATCCTGTGAATTTAATACCCAGGCGGATATTACCTTTCAGATGGAAGGCGAAGAAATCCCCCTTAGCCTTACCCTGGATGGAATGACCGATAAAGATTCCATGTGCGCTGATATGACTGTTGGTATGGGAGCTCTCAGCTTTACAATGGATGATTTTATACGCATGACAGATGGAATCATATATATAAATCTTTCTTCACTGGTTTCCATTCCCATGGTTGGCGATTATCTGGAGGAAACCAGTGACTGGGTTTCCATTCCTGCCACACAAATGAATGACGATACCCGTTCCCTTTATTTTGATTTTTATGATGTTATGATCGATGCTCTTGAAAATTCCTGCAGGAACCAGACCATTTCCCAGGAAAATGATACCTGGACTCTGGAAATCCCCGGTGAAAAACTGGCTTCCTTTGCTCAGGCAGTCCTGGAGCAGATCAATACCAATTTTTCTGACTGGTATGACCTTTACGTAGAGCTGTTGGAAAAATCCGGAAGCGGTGAGATGTTAAAGGATTATGCGGCTCTGTCCGGAGAAGAGACCGAAGAAGATCCCGTTCAGACATTAAAAGATGGAAAAGAAGATGCTTTAGCAGAATGGGAAGAAATGTATCCTTCTTTGAAAGAATCTCTTGCTGAAATGGAAGAAGCTATTTCAAATGGTGAAACCACAGCTTCTGCCTCTTATCAGGTTTCTCTTACCGGAAAAGATGGTTCACGTCAGGCTTCTCAGGTTCTGGATTTTAACCTGACAGAAACAGAAACCTCTGAATTTATTACATGTTCCATGAATCACGAAATGAAAGAGATTTCAAAAGTGGAGGTGGAAGCACCTGCCCAGGATCAGGTAATGTCCTTTGAAGAATTCATGGAAGCTTATGAGGAATCCATGTCCAGTTACTATGACTATGATTATGACGACGATATGGATATTTCCTATTATGAAACCTTGTCTGATGAAGAATATAATGCCATCCTGTCTAATTTGGGAGAAAACCAGATTTATCTGTACAACAGCATCGAAGAAGATCTGGAACCTTATGTGCTGACTTATGACGCAGATCTGTACAGCGTAGAAGAACCGATTGGCGATTATTCTCTGTATCTGGATATCACAGGAACCGATTCCTATGTGAATGTAGCATATGATTCTGGTGTTTTAACTGATGATTTAACAGAATATTATCTGGAAGAAGGGCAGACAACTGCTGAATTATCCACTGACATTGGTACCATCATCTATTCCACCGCATCAGAAGCAGATGGCTGGGGCTATATCACCACCACTTTCGGTATGCAGCTGGATGATGATTCCTATCTGATCGGCCTGCTAGACATGGATTCCAGCACCAAACAGGATGTGGAAACCTGCCTGAAAAAGCTGTTAAAAGAATTGAAACCCTATGAGGGAAATGACAGCACTTCTTTATAATTTTCTTTATAATTTTATAATAAAGTACCTTACTTACGGAGAATCTTATTTTTATGACCTTACCGATTCAAATTATTCCCACCTGCGGCCGCAACAACTGCGGCAGCAGGTGTTTACTTTATGCCCATGTGCAAAATGGGAAAATTCTGAAAATGACCACGGATACGTCTTCCGGCACAGATACAGAGCCTCCTTTAACAGCCTGTGTCCGCGGCCTGAATTATCACAAAACCTATCTTGGCAATGACCGGCTGCGAACACCCCTGAAACGGATTGGGGAACGGGGCGAAGGGAAATTTGTCCCTATTACATGGGAAGAAGCCATTGACTGGCTCACCCGGGAATGGATTCGTATCCGCGACACCTGGGGTCCGTCCTCCCGTTACGTAAATTACAGCTGGGGAATCAGCGCACTCATGCGCCCGAACGGTCTGGCAAAGCGGCTCCTTGCTCTGGATGGGGGCTTTCTGGATTATTACGGCTCCTACAGCACCGGCTGCACTTCCTACACCACGCCTTACCTGTATGGTACCAACAATACGGGAAACAGCATGTATGACCTGGAAAATTCCAGTGCCATTTTGCTTTGGGGACATAATCCTCAGGAAACCGGCTTCGATCACATGATGTATTTTCTGAAAAAAGCCCGCAAAAAAGGGATTCCCATCTTCTGTATCGACCCCCGGCGCAGTGATACGGTGCGGGTATTGGATGCAGAATGGATCCCCATCCGCCCTGCTTCTGATGCCGCCCTTATGGACGCCATGGCCTACGTCATTATTACCGAAAAACGTTATGATGAAGATTTCATTCACCGCTGCTGCATAGGATTTACAGCTGACACCATGCCCCAAAACGCCAATCCTCAGGATAATTACTTTTCTTACATCCTTGGCGAACAGGATCACATCCCCAAAACACCAGTCTGGGCAGAAGCCATCACAGGTGTTTCGGCAGATACCATTATCCGTCTGGCACGAATTTATGCCTCCGGAGAATCTACAGCAAATGTATCCCGCAGCTCAGCGACCACATCAACTGTAAAGTCTATTGACAGCTCAGCGACCGCATCAGCTGTAAAGTCTGTTGACAGCCGGGCTGCCAAATCCATCTCCAAACCCGCAGCCGCTCTCATTCCCGGCTACGGCATGCAGCGCCACGCCAACGGAGAACAGGCTGTAAGAGGTGCCATTGCGCTGGCTTGTCTCACCGGCAATGTGGGACGCAGCGGCGGCTGGGCAGCCGGTCCCGGCTACTGCCCCACTCACGCCCAGCCCTCCATGCTCCATGTGGAAAATCCGGTCAAATCCAGCATTTCCTTCTTTACCTGGACGGATGCAGTAGACCACGGTTCGGAAATGACTTTCAAGGATGGCGTAAAGGGTGCAGATAAACTGGACAGCAGTATTAAAATGATTCTGAATCTGGGGGGTAATTCACTGATCAACCAGCACAGCGATATCAACCGCACCGCCGCTATTTTAAAGGATACCTCCAAATGTGAATTTATTGTCTGCAGCGACCTGTTCATGACCTCCAGTGCCCGTTTCGCAGACCTTTTGCTGCCTTCTATTTCTCTGTTGGAGATGGATAATATCACCACTCCATGGGAAACCGGCAATTTCATTGGTTTTAACAATAAAATCGTAGAACCCCTCCATGAAGGCCGATTTGAATACGACTGGCTGAAAGAAGTGGCACGAAATCTGAACCTGTATGAAGCGTTTACAGAAGGACACGAAACTACAGAGGACTGGCTCAGACACCTGTACGCCCGGCTTCAGACCGAGGAACCAGAGCTTCCTTCCTATGAAAATCTGAAAAAATTTGGTGTTTATCGTTATAAAAATACGCCAAAAACCATCGCATTTGCCAAACAGCGGCAGGATATTGAGAAATATCCTTTCCCCACCCCCTCCGGAAAGGTGGAAATCTACAGTTCCCGGCTGGCTGCGGAGCAAAATCCCGCCATTCCTCCCATTCCGGGCTATGTACCTGCCAGCGAAGGCTTTGGTTCTCCCCTACAGAAAACCTGGCCGCTGCAGCTAATCGGCTGGCATACCAAAAGAAGATGC
Source organism: Lachnospiraceae bacterium (assembly GCA_045121095.1). Taxonomy (GTDB): domain Bacteria; phylum Bacillota; class Clostridia; order Lachnospirales; family Lachnospiraceae; genus TWA4. The sequence continues at coordinate 4,747 of JBGVFN010000058.1, forward strand.
CACTCTATCCACGATAACAACCGGGAAATGGACCGTCTGGATCCCCAGACCCTCCGCATGCATCCCAAAGATGCCGTTTCCCGTGGAATCCAGGATGGCGATACCGTACTTATTTTTAATAGCCGCGGGCAGATTCAGATGCCCGTACAACTAACCGAAGACATTATCCCCGGCTGCGTTGCCATTTCCCAGGGAGCCTGGTATACACCGGATAAAAACGGAACCGACCTGCGGGGAAGCATTAATGTGCTGACCTCCCTTACACCAACACCGCTGGCAAAATCCAACCCCCAGCATACAAATCTGGTGGAAGTTCAACCCCTTTCATCCGCTATGCCTACCTAGTAAAAGTGCAGTGCCCCTGTAAAGACTAAAACTGTATCAAACACGCTCTAGGCTGGAGGACAAAAAAGTACGGCATAAACACGTTCAAGCCACCATCCCCGTAACAACCACTGCCGCTAATATTCCTGCACCGGTGCATAAAAGCGCCCCGGGCAGGATCCAGCGGCTTTTTTGAATTCCCACATGGGTAAGATACAGAGACATTACAAATAAAACCGTCTCAGCAGATGATGCAATTACCGCCGCCAGCATGCCGATATAGGAATCCGGCCCGAAATTTTCAAACAAATCCAGCAAAATTCCCGTTGCAGCAGAAGCAGAAAACATCTTAACCAAAACCAATGGCAGGACCTCTGCAGGTATTTTCAAAAGAACCGCCACCGGCTCCAGCAATCCGGCGATCAGATCCAGCAATCCGCTGTCCCGCAGGACTTTCACCGCCGCCAAAAGTCCAATTAAAGTCGGTAAAATCTCCGCCACAGTCTTTAGCCCCCGTCTGGCTCCCCGCACGAAGATATCAAATACCGGACATCCCTCAAGCCATCCATAGGCCACGATCCAGCAGATAACAAGAGGCATACAGAAATCAGAAAGAAATAAAATCAGCTTCATACTGAACTATATTCTTTTTGAAAATTCTATATGCCTCATTAGAAGGAAATATTTATGTTTTTACATATAATATCCTATTTAAAAAATGCACAGGATACGTACGCCAGCGTGTTCGGTCCATAGTAATAAGTCAGTTCATTTGCCTTACATACCTCGCTGACGAACATGCCATATGCCTCCATGGAAGAGGTCTTTTTCATGGGAAAACGGCAGGGCTCATCGGGATAACTGCACTTTTTACAAACGGAACAGACCCCTCCCAGAACCAGACAATCGGGGTGAAGTGCCCTTGCTTTATCTACAAATTCTGCCACATGTTTTTTGTGTTCTACCTCAATTTCCATCATACTTTCAAAGTCCATGGAGTCCTCCAGCACACCCTGTGTCTGCAACAAAATTCCATATGAATACTCCTGCAGCTCTGCCCAGCATTCTTCCAGTGTTCCACAGGCAGGCGGGCAGCTCCAGCTGGTGTCATACGCGTGACATTTGTTTTTTGCACAGGCATCACGCACCTCAGGATGCAGAATGATCGTTTCCATAGCCAGTGGCGCCATCCCTGTAAATCCGCTTTCTTTTGCTTTTTCCATTAGTAAATTCAAATCATTTGCCATTTTTTAGTTCTCCTTTATACCTTAATCTGTCCTACTCCTGCTAACGCAGCAGTTCAGCCTTGCCGGACTGCCTTGAATAAATTCAGCAGGTATTCATAATTTCTTTCAGAAATTATTCATTTGGCTAAATAGTTTCCGGAAACTCCATCATATCCACAAAAGTATCCTGGAAATCTGGATGTGTTGCCAGTTCCAGGAATTCACAATTTTCAGAAATCCTCTGGCAGCGTTTGTATTCTTCAAAATTCAAAGCAGCAATTTTTGCACCTTCACCTGCTGCATTTCCAATGGGTACGATCCGTTTTTCCAGCTCACCGGGTATCATACCGATACCGCAGGCGCTGTGAGGTGCCATATAGTTGCCAAATGCTCCGGCAATCATAACCTTTTTAATGTCTCCGATTTCCACGCCCAGAGTGTCCGCCATCAGAGCCACACCTGCTGCCATGGCACTTTTGGCCAGCTGCACCTCTCGAATGTCTTTCTGACTCAGATAAACCGGCTGTCCATTTCCACTTTCGGAAGCATCTGCCAGTAAAAATGCCTTCATACCGGATTCCAGTCTTATGATCTGAGACGCACACGCCAGCGCTTCTTCTGTTTCCAGCTCATCCTCATCCACCATGCGGCCCATTTCGTCCATAATACCGGTTTCCAACAGAAAAGTTACAATATCCATCAGGCCGGAACCACAGATTCCTACAGGCTTTCCACCACCAATCACACTGCACACCAGCTTGCCGTCTTCCCATTTTACATGGTCAATGGCCCCTTTTGCGCCGCGCATACCACAGGAAATCTTAGCGCCCTCAAAAGCAGGGCCAGCTGCTGTGGAACAGGCAATATAACGGTCTTTATTTCCCATAACCATCTCACCGTTGGTACCAATATCAATGACAAGAGATAATTCTTCCAATGTATCAAATTCTGTTGCCAGCAGCACACCAATGGTATCTGCACCCACAAATCCGGCAATATTGGGCAGCAGCATCACCTTTCCCTGAGGGAAAATCTGCATTTCCACATCGGAAGCATTTAACATCAGTCCCTCACTAATGGTAGGATTATACGGTGCATGCACCAGCGCTTTAGGAGAAACACCAGCAAACAAATGGTGCATACAGGTATTTCCAACCACAGAAATCATATAAACTGATTCCCTGGAAATACCGGCCTTTTTCACTGCCTTTTCAATCAGTTCATTTAAAGCCTCATGGACCAGACCGCTTAATTTATCCACACCCTCTGAAATAGCATAATTACTGCGCTCAATAACATCCGCTCCATACTGAGACTGGGGATTTAACATGCTGGCAACCGCAGCTTCTTCTCCCGTGGCAATATTCAAAAGATATCCAACAATTGTTGTAGTACCAATGTCAAATGCCATAACATAAACCGGGTCATCCGCGGGCCGCAGATCCAGGATCTCATTACCGCAAAGAACCACATTCAGGCTGTATCCGTTGTCATTTAAAATCTGATACAGACTGGAAACCAGCTTCATATTGGCAGGAATTGCCGCTTCTTCCAGTCCTGCCGCCTCTGCAACCGCCATTTTCAGACGTTTCCAGTCTGACAGATTACCGCCCAGCTCACATTTGGGCACGGTCACATTCACACTGCGGATTGCAGAAGCAATTTTCATTTTCCGCTGTACGCCCTCCAGTAAAATAGAATGGCCGCCTCCCGACTGCAGATTTACGGTCATGGAGCCAGTTACTTTTGTGGCACATGCCTTCTGCACACCTGCAGGCACACCTTCTCCACACTCTGTAATATTGACCAGACATTTGCCGCAGGTTCCTTTACCGCCACAGGGTGCATCAGGATGCAGTCCCGCCTGAATCTGTGCCTCCAGCAGATTGGTTCCTTCTTCTACCAGAATTTCCACATCCTGAGGCAAAAATCTCACTTTGTATTTACTCATCCTTTTTCTCCTTTCTCTCCAGCAATTTATAGGACAAAAGAATATGAAGCAGTTCATCCGGATCATTCATTTTCACAGAAATCAGACTCTCAATCCGCTCCATCCTTCTAATAAAAGTTGTCCGATGTATGTATAGTTTCTGCGCCGCCTCCGACGCATTAAATTGATGCATAATGTAATAGTACAACGTCTTTACAAACTCCGTTTCATACTCTTCATCATATGCCTGCAGCTTCTGCAGACCTTCATGGGCCAGCTGTTCCGGTGAAAACAGCGTGGTCGTCTGATTCATCATATAATCCAGCGTATATTCCCTGAATGTATACACCCATCTGTAGGAATCCTTTTTATTGCCAATCTCCAGAGCAATATCTGCCTGACGCCGGTAATTACTAAGCAAAGTAAAATCATGAAAACGGTTACTGATACCCGCTTTACAGCCAAAATCACGGATGAGATATGTTACATTGCTGTAAAAATCTTCTTTTGTGCGGATTTTCCTCTCCCGGGTATAATTAATGATCCAGATAATTTCCCGATCCGTACGGAAAGTACAGGAGTATTCAAACATCCGCTCCAGCTGCTGGCACAGATAAGGAGCTCCCTGTTCAAACTCCCGGGCACCAAAAATCTGGAGTACGATCAGCTGGTATTCATCATTGCGATGCCAGTTATACATACTAAGAGCCTGAAAATCCACCTCAAAATCCTTGCGTCTGGGATGGAACAGGTATTTTTTGAACAGATGATGCAGGACATCATCCTGATTTTCTGCTGGATAACGACGCAGATTATTCAAATACAGATTTTCCACATATTTTACGAAACTGGAAAACAGCTGATGAATACCGGAATGCACATGATGTTCCGGAATCCTCATAAGAATTCTGGCAGAATATTCCCCGGAAAACCGCATATTATAGCAAAGCAGATTATTTTCAGCTGGCCTGGGCGGATAAACAAAAACTGTTTTTTCCTCTTCTGCATTCAGATAATCATCATTCTGAAGCAATTCTTTAATATCCTGCTGACTCATTTGATGATCTACCATACGATTCCGCATCTCCGGAAAGTACTGAAAATAATCTTCTGTACAGCCCAACATCACAAAATTCCTGTCAAATACAGCCAAAGGAAGTCCGATGACTTTTCTCCCTTCGCTCAACAGATCCTGCATCTGAATCTGCTCCTGCTCGCAGCTTTCCTGCAGCTGTGCCTCCCACATATGAAGAGCACAAAACAGATCTACCAGTTCTTCCAGCAGATCTTCCTCGAATTCCACATCACAGATATAAAGAACATCCAGTACCTTTTTCTTCCCCTCCATGAGTGTTCTCCAGTATTCATTTTGCTCCCTGGTTCCTTTACCCCATGCAACAAAAGCACATTCCGTCAGTTTGATTAAAGGGTGGGCTGTCAGCTCCCCCAGCCGCTCCACAGGAATGCTGTACAACTGCCGTCTTTCCACCTGCCCCCGATACCGTTTTACCGACACCAAAGGCGCATCAAAATACGCATCCTGATTTTCTTTCATCCGATGTTTTTGCGAAAGCAAATACGCAATTTCGCTGAATGTAATATTCATTTTCCCAACTCCTCAAATTATATCGGCATTTTTTACAGTTTTTTTGAAATTTCAGCCCCGCAAACAGCATTTTTGTATTTTTCATAGTACCACAGACCTAAATATTTGTAAAATGTTTTGTTCGCATTCAAAAACATGCGCGCTACATTTTGTAGCTTAACTTTGCAAAAACAGCAACATTATAAGAATTTACGAATTCCTCTTCCCTGCGTATAATGAAACCACAATCACAGTTCAAAGGGGATTGCGAAACATAAAAAGATATAAAAAGAGGTTTTCAAAAAGGAGGATTTCAGCAAATGATCATTATTGGTGAGAAAATCAATGGTTCCATTCCGTCTATGGGCAAAGCAATCGCAGAAAGAAACGAAGAGTACATCAAAGAAATCGCAAGAAAACAGGATGAAGCTGGCGCTACATATATCGACGTTTGTGCTTCTGTAGCAGAAGACGTTGAGGTAGAAACCATGAAATGGCTGATCGACCTGGTACAGAGCGTAAGTGATCTGCCCATCGCAGTAGACAGCCCCAGTGCAGAAGTAATCGCTGAAGCTTACAAATTCTGCAACAAACCTGGTATCCTGAACTCCGTATCCGGTGAAGGCAACAAGATGGACGTTCTTTTCCCTATCATGAAAGAAAATCCTGAATGGGAATGTGTTGCTCTGTTAAGTGATGATACTGGTATTCCGCAGTCCGCAGAAGACCGCTTAAAAGTATTCGATAAGATCATGGCAAAAGCGAAAGAGTACGATATTGCTCCCAGCCGTCTGCACATCGATCCCCTGATCGAAATGCTGTGCACTTCCGAAGATGGTATCTCCATGGTTATTGAAGTAATGACCACGATCAAAGAACAGTATCCCGATATCCATATTACCGGTGCTGTATCCAACATTTCTTTCAACCTGCCCGTTCGTAAGATCCTGAATCAGGCATTTACCGTTCTGGCTATGAACGCTGGTCTGGACAGCGCGATCTTTGATCCGTTAAACAGAGACCTGATGGGTATGATCTACGCAACAGAAGCTATGCTGGGTCTGGATGACTACTGCATGGAATACATCGGCGCTTACAGAGAAGGCCTGATCGGACCTGTTCAGCAGTAATCTGCACTTGCGTTCTTTAATGATTTAGATTATTATAATTATTATATTTTTATCAAATTGATTCTTTTTCGGAAATGTTTCTCTGCATTAGAAACATTTCCGGTAGAATATATAGCAGGAATATTACCTGTTCCTGTCGCAGCGCAACGTTTTCCGCTGCATCCATGTCGGTGTGAGGAGCCGGCAGAAAGCTATTATAACCACAGGTTTTCGGAAGTGAGGAGCCGTAACCTGCGCAATGAACATCATTTTTTAGGAGGAATATTATTATGTCAAAGATCGAAGAATTAGCAGCAGCTGTCACAAAAGGTAAAGCAAAACTCGTTCCCAACCTGGTTAAAGATTGCTTAGCAGAAGGTGTTGACCCCGTTGAAATCCTGAACAAAGGTATGATCGGCGCTATGGATATCGTTGGTGAAAAATTCAAAAACAACGAAATTTTCGTTCCTGAAATGCTGGTTGCAGCTCGTGCTATGAAGAAAGGTGTTGAAGTTCTGAAACCCTCTCTGGCTGGTGGAGACAACATATCTCTTGGTAAATATGTAATCGGTACTGTAGCTGGTGACCTTCATGATATCGGTAAAAACCTGGTTGCTATGATGATTGAATCTTCAGGTTTCGAAGTAATCGACCTGGGCGTTGACGTTCCCAAGGAAAAATTCGTAGAAGCAGTTAAGAACGATCCCGAAGTTAAAATCGTTGGTCTGTCCGCTCTGTTAACAACTACTATGCCCGCTATGAAAGACACTGTTGAAGCTCTGATCGAAGCTGGATGCAAGAGCCAGGTTAAGATCATGGTTGGTGGTGCTCCTATCACTCAGGAATTCGCTGATGAAATCGGCGCTGACTGCTACACCACAGATGCAGCTTCCGCAGCTCAGGCAGCAAAGACTTTAGTTTAATCTTTTATCATCAACAATATTCAGTCACGACTGAATTATCACAAATTTAACAACTACGTTATACAGATATTAAGATACACCCCTCGTAATCATTCATTATTTTGAAAGCTTTGACTTTCGTCCTGAACACCTTAATGACCGATTGCATGAATCTGTTAGCGTTCAATTTTTACTGAGTCCAAAAATATAATTATCCTTAGCAGGCCGACAGTGTTTCATGTGAAACACTGTCGGCCTGCGTTATGAGTTCTGTTCTAATCATTTCGCTTTATCAGCTCTGATTTTTTCACCTTATGCGTTCTGATTTTACATCATCGGCCCTGTTTTTTACTACCTTACCGCACCATTTCCACTGGCACCGCTTCCGTTCACACCACTTCCATTCGCATCGCTTCCGTTGCGTACATTGCTGTCATTGGCCGCATTGTCTTCCGTGGTTGTAGTTGTTCGATTTCGCTCTGTACCATTCGTACCACTATTAGTACCCTCATGCACCGTGCCATTTTCTGTGCCGTTTTCCACACCATCATACACAGTCTGGCTTTCTGTACCATGATTTAAAGTTCCATTTTTCTCCGTTTCTGTACCATTTTTATGGTTCAGGTTTTCGTTATTATCCAGCGTACCATTATGATTTCTATCCTCTTCATATACCCCGTCATGCATGGTACCAGTTTCACCTGTCAGATCATCCCAGCCTCTTTCCGCAGCCGATTCCGTATCCTCCACAGCACGGCATGCAGACAAAGAAAACATCAGGCAAAGCAGCATCAGCATAACACCCATGGTCTTTGCTGTACTTCTGCTTTTTTCATTGCGTTTACCTTTCATCGTCAATACTTCCCTTCTTTTTCAGTGTAAAACAAGACAACAATTCACCAGGAGCGGATGCTCTGCCGAATTGTTACAAAAAATAAAGCGGAAATCCCGATACAGGATTTCCACTTTAGCATGTCCGAATTATTCTGTTTTATCCAGGCTTTCGTTTATCCAAGTTTTTCTTGTTCAAAGTTTTTCTTATCCAAACTTCTTCTTATCCAAGTCTTTCTTGTTCAAAGTTTTTCTTATTCAAACTTCTTCTTATCCAAGTTTTATTTTTACCATTTCTTTGATCACTTCTGCACATTTTTCCATGCCCAGTCTTCCACTGTTCAAAATCAGATCATATGCTTTGGGATCTTTCCATTCCTGTCCGCGGGAATAGTATTTGTAATAATCAGAGCGATATTTGTCCGTTTTTAAAATCAGACGCTCTGCTTCTGCATCACCTACGCAAAGGCGTTCCTTTACATTTTCAATGCAATAATCCATATCTGCTTCCACAAATACACTGACCACATTAGGATAATCTTTTAATGCAAGATTTCCGCATTTACCGATGATGATGCAGGATTCTGTTTCTGCCAGATGGCGGATGATTTCTGCCTGAATATTGAACAGGTTATCATCCGAAACAAATCTCTTATCCGTAGGCTTTGCAATACGATTAATATTGGGGAATCCTGCCAGCATTTTCTGAATATAAGAACCTCTCAGCTTTTCATCTACCTGTGCAAATAACTGTTCATTAATACCGCTGTAATCAGATGCCATACGCAGCAGCTGATCTTCGTAACAGGGAATTCCCAGTTCTTCGCTCAGATTAATACCGATGGTTTTACCGCCGCTTCCGAAGCCGCGTGAAATAGTAATTACATAGGGTTTATCCATAATCTACCTCCCGAAATTAAACTCTTTCTTCTGGAAATAGTATATCACATATCTATCACAGGGGTAACTTCAGTTCAAAATATTTTTCCATAATTTCGTAAAGTTCATGTTTATCATGAATTTCTGTTTTGGTGACTGTGCCATTTTCAATAATTGTGAGTGTATTTCCCATAACGCCAATACTTCCATCAGCGGTTCTTCGATTGAGGAATGGAATCTGAGTAAAAATAGAGTCCGGGCAGCAGCCGCAATATTCGTTGTTGGGGATGAAAGTTACGTTGTGCTGAGGCATGGGGTAAAACTGCAGTACATTTTCTATTTCACCGCTGGAAGTGGTCCGGCTGACCGTCCACCAGTATTCATCTGTTTTTTTTACGTGATAGGTTTCTCCATGCATGGTCCGTGAAAATCCATCTTCTATCAGCAAAAGTCCTGCAGGCATGGGGCCGCCGAATCCCACATCATAGAAGTATTTTTTACCATCCAGCTCCACCACATTTACCCGGTGCAGAACCGGAGGTACTTCCGTCTTATTACGCACGATCCGACCCATACATCCATACGCATGATATCCCAGATCTTTCAAGAGCTGTGTGAACAAAGCGTTCAATTCAAAGCAATAACCCCCTCTGTGGTTGGTAACAATCTTTTCAAACACAGCAGGAATTTCCAGAGAAACCGGTTTATGAAATTCATATGAATCCATATTTTCAAATACGACTTTCTGCTGGTGGATGTAGATCAAATTGTCCAAATATTCGAAATCCGCCTGATCAGGTGCATCCACCTGCAGACGGTTCAAATAAGCACCAATATCGGGGATTGGTGAATATAACTTGTCATGCATAAAAAGACCTCCTTATTTTTTGGGTATTTTGTTCAATTTACACTCTATTATCAGATTTTTTTTAGTATATCGGATACTTTTTCTTTTCGCAACAAAAATTTTATCTACGCACGTTTTTTGACATTTTGACACTTCCGGGTGTACAAAATGTCGAATTCGAAACCAGAAGATATGAACTTTGTGCGGATTTACCCTCAATCCATTTTACTTTATACTAAACGCAAGATTAATCGTGACACGTGAAGATTGTACAATCAACAAAGTGAAAAGCAACTATTTCGTCTTTGCTGAACCGGCCTGCATAGATTCAGTGAATACGAACAGTTTTCAAAAAAGAAGGAGAGTTTTTCATATGAGCGACGAAAAGAAAACCAAAAAAGGCTTAAGCAAAGCCCTCAAGATGTTTTATGGTGTTGGTGACTGTAGTTTTACACTGATGACAAATGTTGAAAGTTATTTCTTTAACTTCTTCCTGACCAACCTGGCACAGTTTGGTCTTGGTACCGTATCTTTCATCACTACCACCGCAAGTGTAATTGATGCTTGCCTGTCCTGGATCTACGGTGCGATCCTGAATAGTATCAAACCAAAAAAATGGGGCCGCTATCGTTCCTGGCTGATCTTATTACCCTGGCTGGTGCCTTTCTTATATGCCTTCCAGTTTATCAAACTGAATGATGGCCCTCTTGGCGTAGCTGTTATTATCATCGCTGCTGTTGCCAGCCATATTGTATGGAATTTCCCTTACGTTGCTAACGTATCCATGATTGCTGTAGCCGGCAAAACACCGGAAGATCGATCACAGCTGGCTTCCACAAGAGCTGCATGGGCAAACTTCTCCAAAGTTATCTTCTCTTACGTAGCAACTCCTCTGGCAGCAATTTTTGCCGGAATTATCGGTGAAACCAACCAGTACGGCGCAGTTGCATTCGTACTAGGCTGTGTTATGGCAGTTATGTACTATGTACACTTCAGAATGTTCGACGGCTACGAAGAAATAGAAGTTGCAACTGAAACCACCGAGAAAAAAGATAAAACAAAAACAAGTCCTGTTGACCTTCTGAGATCTTTAGTTCAGAACCCTCCTCTGATCGCGTTAATGATCGCCGATCTTGCAAAATTCATGTTCAACTTTGTTTGCGCAGGTGTCGCTGTATACTATTTCACCTACGTAGCAAAAGACGCCGGCATGTTGGCTAATTACCTTGTAATCACCAATATCCTGTGTGTAGTTGGTTCTTATCTGTCCAAGAATCTGGCTAAGAAACTGTCAACTCGTGTTACCGCAATCGTTACGTTCCTGGCTATGGCCGTTGTACTGATTGCTGCAAACTTTACATATAGCAATGTTACTCTGGTAGTAATTTTAATGTCCGCTGCTCAGTTTGGTTATGGTATTGCTTATGCATGTACTCCCGCTCTGTACGCAGACACCATCGTTTACGCAGAATGGAAAACCGGCAAAAACGCTACTGGCTGGATCAGCGGTCTGCAGAACGTTCCTCTGAAGGTTGGTGTTATGACAAGAGGTATCATCATCTCCGCATGTCTGGCAATGGCAAACTTCAGCGCTGACATCGATCCCGCTGCTGCATCTGTTGAACTGCAGAAAGGTATCTGTATGGCATTTATGGTGATCCCTGCATGCGCTCTGATCGTTGCTGCATTATCACTGTTAATCGGTTTCCGCCTTACCAAAGAAAAAGTAGAACAATATCAGGCAGAAATCGCTGCACGCGGCTAATTATTATCAGGAGGGACAATAAAGAAATCCCAGATCATTGGTGCATTTTTGTCCATACTGATTCTAACCGGCTGCTGGCACTCCTGATCAGATTATTTGGCGCAAAAACACAGAATATACTTTTCGCTTTTATGTTATGTGCTGCCCTGCTGTCCTCCATCATGTCCAATGTGGCAACAACCGCAGTACTGGTGTCTGTCGTATTAAATTTCCTGAATGTATACCACGATCAAACAGAACGCCGCCACAGTGGAAAAGCTTTTATGATCGGCCTTCCCATTGCAAGTATGATCGGTGGAATGATGACACCGGCAGGAAGCCCTTTAAATATGCTGGGAATCGATTTTCTGGAATCAGCTGATATCCGATTTTCCTTTATTCAGTGGATGGGAATCGGCATTCCAGTAGCACTTATATCACTTTTAGCTGCATGGAAAATCACCATGGCAGTATTCAAACCCGCAGAAATCGATCCAAACTGCATAAAAAACTATATTCAGACTCTGGATATCCCTGACAAATTAACCTTTAAAGAAAAATACGTGGGAATTGTGATCTCAGCCCTGTTTATCCTTTGGGTATTATCATCCTGGTTCCCCGTACTCAACATCACCGTAGTCGGTATGATCGGATTCGCTTTCCTGTTCATACCCGGAGTCGAAATTTTTACCTGGAAAGATTATTGCCGCTGCGTAAGCTGGACATCTGCGCATCCTGCTGCTTCCTGCTGCCGCTGGATACAGTACCGCTGCTGACCTACTCAACCGGTTATTATAAAATGATGGATATGCCCAAAGTATCCGCATTCATACAGGTTGTCATTCTGACCTGCATGGCCATCTGGGTACCGATCGCACTGAGGCTATTTGGATTTATGTGATGTTATACTGCACAGACAACTTTAAAACTAGACTTAACGCTTAAAACAGGAGGACTACATATGTTAACTAAAAAACAGAATTTAATTGAAACCATGAAAGGCGGAAATCCCGACCGTTTTGTAAACCAGTATGAAGCATTTGCCATGATCGTTGGAAGTCCCTTCGGTGAACACAACCCCGCACCCAAACGCGGTGAATTAAATGTAATCAACGCATGGGGAATTAAAAAATCATGGCCTGAAAATGTACCCGGTGCATTCCCTGTACATAACGCAGAAAGCATCGTATGCAAAGATATCACCAACTGGAGAGAATATGTAAAAGCTCCCAACGTAGTATATCCTGCAGAAGCATGGAAACCCTACATCGAAAAAGCCGCTGCTGTAGACAGAAACGAACAGTACGTAACCGCATTTATCGCTCCCGGTATCTTCGAACAGTGCCATTACCTGCTGGAAATCCAGGAATGTCTCATTAATTTCTACGAAGAACCCGAAGCAAATGCACGAACTCATCGATTATATCACCGACTGGGAACTGGCATACGCAGAAGAACTCTGCAAATATCTGAAACCCGATGCTATTTTCCATCACGATGACTGGGGCAGCCAGATTTCAACCTTCCTTTCTCCCGAAATGTTTGAAGAATTCTTCCTGCCTGCATACAAAAAAGTTTATGGATATTACAAAGAACACGGCGTAGAGCTGATCATCCATCACTCCGACTCCTACGCAGCAACTCTGGTTCCCTACATGATCGAAATGGGAATTGATATCTGGCAGGGCGTTATGAACTCCAACAACATCCCTGAACTGATCAAAAAATACGGCGGACAGATCACATTCATGGGCGGCGTTGACAGCGCAGCCGTAGATTACGAAGGATGGACCAAAGAAGTGGTTCACAAAGAAGTAGAACGCGCATGCCGCGAATGCGGAAAACATTACTTCATCCCCAATGCATCCCAGGGACTTCCCATGAGTACATTCCCCGGTGTATATGAAGCATTATCCGAAGAAATCGACAACATGAGCAAAGTTATGTTCTAGAAAGGATAACTAACAATGAGCACTTTCAATAACGATGAACTGAAAATTATTGGCGAATACAGCATGCCCGGCATTTACGGTGCTCCGGATTTAATCGTACCCAAATATAATTATCCCATCACTCCCAAGGAAAACATGATCCGTATGCTGGAAGGCAAAATGCCTCTGTGGGTACCCAATCAGGATCTGGACAATAACGCCATTCAGCCTCTGGTAATGCCCGATGCAAAAGCAAGAAACTTCGGCGGAACCGACTGGTTCGGCATTGAATGGGTATACGAACCCAATACAAAAGCAGCCATGGTAAAACCCGGATTCAAACGCCTTTCTGACATCACCAACTGGAGAGAAGAAATCGTATGGCCCGACCTCTCCGCCATTGACTGGCAAAAAGACTACGAAGAAAACTACAAAGACAGAATTGCAGAAGACCGTTTCAGCTATTTTGTCATCGTAAACGGGCTGTTTGAAAGAACTGCCGATCTGACCTCCTTCGAAGACGCATTCTGCGCACTTCTGGAAGAACCCGAAGAACTCACCGCTTTCTATGACAAGCTGGTAGACTGGCATATCGAATTAATCAAAATTGCCAAAGAAGTTTATCACACGGACATGATTCTGTTCCACGATGACATGGGAACCCAGATCAGCACATTCTTCTCACCTGATCTGTACGAAGAACTGTTCCTGCCTCAGTACAAAAAAATCACTCAGGCAGCACACGACATGGGCATGTATATCACACTTCACTCCTGTGGATGCATTTCCACTCTCATGCCTCTGATCATCGAAGCCGGTTTCGACGCATGGGAAGGCCAGGACAGCGCCAACGATAAAAAAGCCATCATGGATGAATACGGCAAAGACCTGGCACAGTGCACTCTGTACATGATCCCCGAAACCATGAGTGACGAAGAAGCCATCGCACACATCCATAAAACAGTAGATGAACTGGCCAAAACCGGACGTTTTGCATGCCGTCTGAGAGACCCCAAAGGCAATCGTTCCGTTAATCTGGCAGAAGAATTATACCGTTACAGCCGTATGAAATATATGGAAATGGCGGAATAATCGCAGAATTCCTTCCTATTTATAATGTACTCCATCCAGTTAGAAATCGAAGTTTGGCCAGATGGAGTACTAGAGCGTGTTTGAAAAAGGCTTTATACAGGATGTGCATCCCATTTTGAGATAAATTTCTCTCAAATGAAGGGGCGTAGCAGGCTGCGCTGACTGAATCTGAGAAAAATTTAGCCAAAACTGGGGTGTGCAGACTGCGTGAATGTTTTTTCAAACACGCTCTAGAATTATATTTTCAGATTTTCTTTTCACAGCAGATATTTGCTATGTGATCGTTTTTCCTATTCCGCTAAATATATTTCAAATACATTTCATTTAAAATTCGTACATGCAGTTCTTCGTCTTTTATTATGCGCCGCAAATTCTCCCGCACATATTCATCTTTAATCCACTGACACTGTTTCTGATAATTCCGGATAGCCTGCTGTTCTCCCTCTATCGCGCGTTTTAATAATCTCAAAAAATCCGTGGAATAAAAATTATATCCTGCATTCCAGTACCGCATACGCCCACTTCCTCCCGAAAATCTTCTCGAAAATCCCCTCTGTCCCTGTTCCAAACTCCAAAACCGGGGATCTGCCCCCAAAAGACAGGCAAGCTGTCCAAAAATAGACAAATGATGCATCTCAACAATACTGATTTCATGAAAAATCAATGCCGCCTCTTCCATCTCCAAAAATCCCTTTGTAACAAATCCATTATATACATACTGCGTAATAGTCGAAAGTTCCGAATGCCTGCCTCCCATGTTCCCTAACATCGCATATGCATAACGCCTGTTCTTCCTTTCCACCTGTACCGGAGGATAAGGCGCCTCGTCCGCAACTCGAATACCGGAAAAAGGCATTCGTCCAACCACATTTTTCACATCCATATCCTGTACTGCTGTATTCTGTGCAGGCATATCCGGTTCCATTATTTCCTGTTTAACCGTCTCCCGTTCGACTGTATCCTGTACAAGCATATCCGGTTCCATCACTTTGTGTTTAACTGTATTCTGTTCGGCTGTACCCTGCATAAACACATCCGGTTCCATCGCTTTGTATTTAACTGTATTCTGTTCGGCTGTATTTTGTATAGTTGCATTCCGTTCTATTGCATTTTGCTGAATCATGCTCTGTGCTTTTTCGCTTTGCACACCTGTATTTCGTGTCATCCGATTTCTTGAAACATTATTTCTCATAGTCGCGTTTCCCATAAAACACTCCTTTTATGCAAAATAAATATCTATTTATTCTATGCAAAAAACAGCAAACTTTTCCTTGGATATGCTCTTTTAATATTGTAATACGATTTGCATCGCATTACTTTTTATATTTTGTATTATGACTTGTATGGCGTTGCTTTTTATATTTTGTATTACGACTTGTATGGCGTTGCTTTTTATATTTTGTATTACGACTGACACCACGAGTTACATTTCTTGTGCTCTGTATTACAATGTATTACATTTTTCTTTACAATCACGCCGTATTACAACAAATTACAATCAATTACGTGCATTACGTTGCATTACAATCTTATTGTCATAATTTTCACCAGCTGTTCTGACAATTTTTCCAATTTCTCCGCACTCATGCCAAGAGCCCGAATCACCAGATCGCCGTCCCAGGTATATGTAAAACCTCCGGTAATTCGTTCAGATTCTGCATTCTCCAGAACTTTCTGAATCTTTTGTTCCTGTTCTTTTTCCAGAGAAATATTGCAAAACAGCAAATTCAAAAGAAATTCATATCCTTCATACAGGCCAAAGCCAGACATATTTCCAGCAAAACCCGAATTTTTTCCTTTTTGATCAGGTTCATACCTTGTATTGTCACGATAACTCAGGATTTTTTCTTCCATGCCTTTATAAATCTCCACATAATTATCATAACGCCGGTAAGAAAATTTTTCTCCCATAGCAGTCCGTCCCGAACAAAGAATGTCGCTCATAATCAATCTGGAATCCGGCTTTTGAAGTCGAATCCGCGTGCGGCTTCGAAAATCCGATCCGGCAAATGGGATTACTGGTTGTGGACGGAAATAAAGTATTGCATTTTCTTTCACATGAATCTCTGTTTCACGTGATGCAAATCCAGAATCCATACCATGTATTTTTTCATATGCCTGAGAAGTAATCTCCACTTTACTTCCCTCCCCAATTTCAAAAGAATATTTCTGCCGATCACCTGCCATCGTCCCGGCTGAAACAGACATAATCATAATTTCTTTCCAGCCATCTTTTCTGTCAAAAGGATGCATTACTTTAAAAGGCGCACTAAAATACAAATCCTCCACTTCTGTCATGCTATCCTGTTTTTTTGTCCGAATAAAAACTTCTGACACTCTGCCAAACTGATTTTCCATGAACTATTTCCAAATCCTCCACATCATCTAAACGAAAGATTTTATTTAATCTCAAAAACCTTCTCTATTATTTATTCTAGCTATCTCATACAATTTATTTCAAATTTTCCATCAGCACATCATTTTTCAGCCACTGAACCACCTCATTAATTCCCTTATCATCACGTATATTCGTGAATAAAAACGGCTTTTTCCCACGCATTTTTCTGGAATCTCGTTCCATAACTGACAAATCAGCCCCAACCATAGGTGCCAGATCAATTTTATTAATCACCAGTAAATCTGAACGAGTAATACCAGGCCCTCCTTTTCTAGGAATCTTATCCCCCTCAGCCACGTCAATCACAAAAATAGTAGCATCAGCCAGTTCCGGACTAAACGTCGCAGAAAGATTATCTCCACCACTCTCAATAAACAACAATTCAATATCTGGAAATTTTTCAACCAACTCATCCACCGCCTCCAGATTCATGGATGCATCTTCTCTAATAGCTGTATGCGGACAACCACCTGTCTCCACACCAACAATTCTTTCGCGCGGCAAAACACTATTTTTACATAAAAACTCCGCATCTTCCTGGGTATAAATATCATTCGTAATAACACCAATGCTATACTCATCCGCCATTTTTCTTGTTAAAATTTCAATTAAAGCTGTTTTTCCAGAACCAACCGGACCTGCCACACCTACTTTTATATAACTCATTTTACTCTCCTTATTTTGATACCATATTTCTATGTATTCTTTGTAACCCTTCAGTTCTGCTGAACTGTTACTATTTTTACCGCATACTTTCATATCATATATAAACACATGAAAGTCTAATAGCTGCATTATACTCCATTTGTATTATGTTCTATTTTCTTCATGCTTATCTGTCCATTTTTTGTGTTATCGTGCTATTACGCTTTATTGCAATATATAAATCATTAAAGTATGGCAATTTCTATCTGCAAGAACTCTCTGTTGTTAAAACCATTTAATTATTTCATGCTTTCATTATTTTAGTGTCTATCATTTTATTGTTTATCATTTTATTACTTATTGTTTTATTACTTATTGTTTTATTGCTTATTGTTTTATTGCTTATTATTTTATCACTTGTCCCTTTATCGCTCACTTTTTTATATTATTAAATTAATACAATAAATATCAGTTTATGACATATACAAGCGTGAATATAAAGTTTCATGCTGCATGCTTCGAATATCTGCTCCAGGTAAGGATAAAGCATAATCCTCTATCCCCAATGTTTTTACTTTGTTAATAACATAATCAAATTGTTGTATACAATCATATAAAATTTTCTGTCCTACCGTCTGGCTCAAAGGAATGGTTTTCACACAATTGGTTACTAAAGCGGAAGTCTGTGCATAAAGCAAATGGGCCAGCGACTCTTCCATTCCCATCCCTGCACTGGCACAAAATACACCGTATGCAACCGCGTAATTTTTTTTCCAGATTTTATTTTTTTTCGTACCAATATGTGCATACTTTTCAAACCATGCATGTTCATATTCAATATTCAAACTCATTAATGTTTTCAAAAACCTGGAGGCTATTTTTTCGCTGGCCTGCCTTAATTCTGAAGGAATCCTTGAAGCTGTAATGATCTGATCTAACTCATGTAATTTTTCTATAATTCCATTCTCATTCGCTTCTTCTTCTAAAATTTGATTTTCTTTGCAAATCTCCCAAGCCAACTTTGCCGCCAATAAATCTCCATAAAGAAGATTGCGTTTAATATATGCCTGTACATAATTCAAAGCAGTATTCTCATCGCTAACTAACTCTCTCTGAATATAAGTTTCCAAACCATATGAATGAGAGTATCCCCCCACAGGAAATAAAGCATCATTAATTTGAAGTAACAAAAATCCCTTCACGGTATCCTCCTGCTTGCTATTTTTATATCTAATTTCTCAAATAATAGTTTTAAATAAGATTTTTCAAATAGTGTCTTTTGAATAATAATTTTCAAATAACGTTTTTCAAATAACGTTTTTCAAATAATAGTTTCCAAATAATAGTTTGCAAATAATGATTTCCAAATAATAGTTTCCAAATAATGGTTTCCAAATAATGGTTTTCAAATAACGTCTTTCAAATGATGTTTTACACAAAATGGTTTTACAGAAAATGTTTCTCAAAAATACTAAAAAAAATGTCTCTTGGAAAATGTTTCACGTGAAACATTTTCTATTTATTAGAGCATGCATGAAAATACTCCATGTAAAATATGTGCTCTATCTTAAGATAGTTTTTCATACACAATCTAATGTGTATGTGCATTCACTGAAGCTGAAATTCGTTTATCAAAATTTATTTTCATCCTGTTTCTGTAAACATTTACACCATGCATCTTCCCTAACATCTCATATGTCGGTGCATTATACGGTGTTAAAAATTGATACGATGTATCTCCATAAAATAAAGCTGCATGTTTATTTCCAATTTCGTAGCATACTTTGGGAACCATATGTAAATGTTCTGAACAAATTTCTATTACAATCATCTCCGCTTCCAGAATATTCACTGCAATCAACTCATCTGCTTCGCACCACAATACATCGCCTTGCCGAAGTCCTTTTGTTAAGATATCATTCCCTAATCGAATTCCAATTTCTACTCCGCAGGATGTTATTTTTTTATGAAGTTTTTTAAATGCTTCGTACCACTCAATATCCACATAATCTACATGGTATCCATAATATTTTTCTTCTGAAAGATTACCTAAAATTGTTTCACAAATCATAGTTCCACCATTCCCTTCTTAGAGCGTGTTTGAAAAATTCTCACAAATCAATACTCTACATCAGCAAAAGCTCTCACTTTTGCGAGAGCCTTGCCTTATTGAGATGTATATTGCAGTTCACCTTTTCAGGGCTGCAAGAGCAAAAGAGATTAGCAAAATAAAATTTTCGATATTACTCCGTCATGACTTTCTGTACCTGACTTACATTTAAAAGCCCTGTTTTACCCTGCATGATAATTTCACCATGTTCCATAACATACAAATAATCAGAAATTCCTAACACAAAATCTAAGTACTGTTCTACAATTAAAATGGTTAATCCTCGCATTTTATTAATTTTTTGCAGTACATCCCCAATATCCTGAATTACAGAAGGCTGAATTCCTTCTGTAGGTTCATCTAAAATCAAAATTTTAGGTTCTGCTACCAGCGCTCTGGCAATTGCCAACTGCTGCTGTTGTCCGCCAGAAAGATCCCCTCCCTTTCTTTTCGCAAACTTAGGTAACACAGGAAACAAATCATAAATATAATCTGGTACTTTTCCTTTTCCTCCAACTGCCTGAAGACCTAATTCCAGATTTTCCTGAACTGTCATCTGAGCAAAAATATCTCGTCCCTGAGGTACATATCCAATTCCCAACTTTGCTCGATCATAAGTTTTCATTTTAACGATTTCCTGTCCATCCAGCATAATACTGCCAACGGGTGTTTTTACAACTCCCATAATACTTTTCAATGTGGTACTTTTTCCAACACCATTCCTTCCAATGAGACAAGTAATTTTCCCCTGCTCTACATTTAAATCCAGGCCCTTAATTACACGACTTTCACCATAATAAGAATCCATTCCTGCTATTTTAAGCATTACGTTCTCCTCCTCTGCCCAGATATACAGCCTGTACCGTTTCATCTGCCAGTACATCATGAATATTACCCTCCATCAGAACCTTCCCTTCATGGAGAACAGTAACTTTATCCGCTACTTGTTTCACAAAATCCATATCGTGTTCTACCACAATGATCGTACAGTCTTTTTTTATTTCCTTTAAAATTTCACCCGTTTTAAAAGTTTCCGGCTTACCCATTCCCGCTGCAGGCTCATCCAGCATAATAATATTAGGTTTTTGTACCAGCTGCATGGCAATTTCCAGCCACTGTTTTTCTCCATGAGCCAATGAACCTGCTTTAATGTCTTTTCGATTTTCTAGACCCACCTTTTTTAATGTAATATCAATTAATTCAATCTGCTCTTTGGTCAATTTAAAGAAAATGGAATCCATTACTCCTTTATGTCCTTTCAATGAAAGAATCATATTATCCAACACTGTCAAATTCACAAAAACAGACGGCACCTGAAATTTACGACCAATTCCTTCTGTCACAATTTTATATTCTTTCATGCCAGTAAGGCGAATCTTTTTTTCCCTATCCCTATCTGGATAATACAGTACATTTCCTTCAGTCGGTTTTGTTTTTGCACAAATAATATCCAGCAAAGTAGTCTTTCCAGCACCATTTGGCCCTATAAAAAAGTGAATTTTATTTCGTTCCACATCAATATTTACATCTGTCAGTGCATGAAATCCATCAAAAGTGACACCAATGCCTTTAATTTCCAGAACTACATTTTTCTTTTTATACATTGCATTTTGCCTCCTTCTTCAGGGTTTTCTTCTGATTTTTTACTGTTTTACCTGTTGTTTGTTTATCTATTATTCGTTCATCTGTTGTGTATTTATTTGTTGTTATCTTATCTGCTGCTTGCTTATCTATTGTTTGTTTATCTATTATTTCTTTATTTGTTGTTTGCTCCACAGCATGCTCCACGCACTCTTTTCTAACTCTTTTAGCCTGCATTTTATGAAAAAATGTAGGAATCTGCTCTGTGACAATGCCCACAATACCACCTTTAAAGAACAAAATCACAACAACAAATAATGCACCAATAATATACTGCCAGATTTCAACTAATGCTCCTGAGCTCAGATGATATTCACACAGGTTTACCAGAAAAGCACCAATAACAGCACCAATTAATGTTCCACGTCCGCCAATTGCCACCCAGATAACCATTGTAACAGAATAAGAAATTGTCATCTGCGTCGGAGTAATCGATCCGTTTAAATTTACAAATAATGCACCTGCTAAAGCCGCAAATACTGCTGAAAGGATGTAGACCACATTTTTGTAACGGCTTACGCAATAGCCTGAAAAATAAGTACGATTCTCCCCATCGCGAATAGCAATCAATAACTTACCAAATTTTCGTGTTACCAAAAAGCTGGCTAATGCATATACAAGAATCATCACCACCAAAGTCAGATAAAACAAAGAAATCAGATTCCCCTCATTTTTTGGTCCTTTAATGCTGCCAAACAAAGATTTTATTTCTGTAATACCTACATTACCATTAGTATACGGAGATAATGCAATGAACAAAGAATATGCAGCCCAGGTTAATGCCTGTGAAATAATAGAAAAATATACGCCTTTTACGCGGCTCTTAAAAATGAAATATCCTAAAATACCAGCTAATGCACCTGGGATTAGCAACATAAAAATCAAAGTATTGGGAAGATAGCGAAACATTTTCCAAATGGCAGGAAGTTCTGTCAACCCCCCTACCTGCATAAAATCTGTTATCCTACCTCCCGTCGCCTGCAATTTCAGGTACATCCCCATACCATAAGCGCCTAATGCGAAATAAAGTCCATGACCTAAACTCAAAATTCCGGTATAACCCCAAATCAAATCCAGCCCAATAGCAACCATAGCAAAACACATGCATTTCGCTAAATATAATACTAACGTGCTTTTTACCATACCCGCCTGTAAAAGTATTGGCATAACTGCCAATGCAATCACAATAATACTAAAGCAGATATTTTTTCCGTTCTTTTTTATTAAATTCATAAACTCTGCCCTCCTTATTCATCCAATGAACGTGATCTTACCACAAATAATCCCTGAGGCTTTTTCTGCAGGAACACAATGATAATAATCAGTACAATTGCCTTCGCAATGGAGGCAGAAGTAAATTTTTCAAATAAAATACTAGCAAAACCAATAATACCAGAACCGAACACCGTCCCCAGTAATTTACCAACACCACCTAAAACAACAGCCATAAATGAATTTACAATATAGCTCTGTCCCACGGTAGAATCAATCGAGCCCAATAAAGCTACAGAGCATCCGGCAATTCCTGCCAACCCGGATCCAATGCCAAACGTAACGCAATCTACTTTTCTAGTATTAATCCCCATGCATTGTGCCATCGGTCGATTTTGCATTGTGGCCCTCATCTGAGCCCCAAAATTAGATTTGTACATAATAAACCATACGCCAAACAAACACAGTCCTACCAACACTAAAATAAAAAGACGATTATACGAAAATGTTGTATTTCCAATTTTCAAACCTCCCTGAAGAAATGCCGGTGAAGTAACCAACACACCTTGCGTTCCGAAAATGGTTCTGGCTGCCTGCTGTAAAATCAAACTGATTCCCCATGTAGCCAGTAAGCTGTCCATTTCCCGTCCATACAATCTGGAAATAACAATTTTTTCCAATATAACACCAAATAAAAATGTAATAACAAAAGCAGCAATAATTGCTACAAAATAATATAAATTAAATACAGATTTCGGAAGATAACTAATAAAAATCTGCTGAACCATATAAGTAATATATGCACCCATCATCAAAAATTCCCCATGAGCCATATTAATTACACGCATCAGCCCAAAGGTAATCGCCAATCCCAGCGATGTCAAAAGAATAATGGAACTTAGACTCAAACCATTAAACAATGTACCAAACATAAACTAACCTCTTTCACCCAATATAAAACATCCAGTAATGACTATCAGTTCAACACCTGCTGAACTGATACAATTTATCGAACATTCCCAAAACACAAAATGGCATACGGTGGACCCCTCATTGGATCATCGCATGCCATTTATAATGTTTTATTTTCCGTATTTCACATGAAACATCTATTTATAATGCCCTGTTTTCCATGTTTCATATGAAACATTTTACTTGCAATGCTCTGTTTTCATGTTTCATGTGAAACATTTACTCATCGTTTGAATACACATTATTCAAGCGGCTGTACACCTGCTTCTACTGCCCAATCATATGTAGTTAAGTACGGATCTGGTTCTACAGCTGCATCAGTTGCGTAAATTTCATTAATCTTTCCATCTTCACTTACCTGACCAATACGAACAGTTTTAGAAATATGATGGTTTTCTCCATTTACAGTAATTGTTCCTTCCGGTGCTTCAATAGAAAGACCATCTACTGCTTCCAATACTGCATCCACATCAAAGCTTTCTGCCTTTTCGCAAGCTGCTGCCCACATATATACCGCATCATAGGCAGCCTCTGCAGGGTCAGATGTTACTCGATCTTCACCATATGCTTCCTGATAAGCTTCTACAAATGCTTTATTTTTTTCAGTATCTGTGGTCATATAATAATTCCAGGATACCATATGTCCCTTTAATATATCTGCCCCAATTGTCTTAACTTCTTCCTCTGCAATAGAGAATGACATGGTCATAATGTTTTCAGAAGTGTAATTCTTTTCTGCCATCTGCTTGAAGAAAGAGACATTACCTGTACCATTTAGTGTATTAATAATAACATCCGGTTCTGCCGCTTCAATTTTAGAAATGATAGATGAAAAATCTGTCTGTTCCATATCCGCATATTCTTCACCAACTACTTCTACACCTGCTGCTTTGCACTGTGCATTGATGATCATATTTGCTGTTCTTGGAAATACATAATCAGAACCTAACAAGAAAAATTTCTTATATCCTTGTTCAACAAGATATTCAATGGCAGGCACAATCTGCTGATTTGGAGCTGCACCCATATAGATAATATTTGAAGAAGCTTCCATACCCTCATACTGTACAGGATACCAAAGCAAATTTTCGTAATCCTCAAAAACAGATTTTACAGCTTTTCTGGAAGAAGATGTCCAGCAGCCAAATACAGTTGCAACCTCATCTTCTACGATCAATTTTTCTGCCTTTGTTGCAAAAGTCGAAGGATCTGACGCACCATCTTCTTCAACATATTCAATCTGTTTTCCCAATACACCGCCAGCCGCATTGATTTCATTGATGGCAAGTACTTCCGCATCTCTCACAGATACTTCACTAATTGCCATGGAACCGGTCAAAGAATGCAAAATACCAACTTTTACAGTATCACTTTCATTTCCCGAACCAGAACTTGAATCAGATCCACCACCACATGCAGTAACGGATAACATCATAACTGTCGCAAGTCCAACGCTCATGAGTTTCTTTAATAAGTCTTTACTTCTCATAATATTTCCTCTCCGTTTCTTTTTAGTAAATTTCAAAACACAAAAAACATCTTAAATTTCGGTATACCTTATGAAACGGCCCGAAGGGCTCGCATACTCTTTAGAGTATTTAAAAGGATGCTCACAGAGCATTGCCTTATAACAGACAAGGGAGCCGTTACAGAAAAAACTCTGTAAACGACTCCCTTGTCATGTGCGGATTATATCAGCTGTTTTTTTGTCTGTCAAGACAAGATTGATAACTTTTTTTCATGCTTCCCAACGATTTGTTAGAAAGTTTTAACATCCAATCAATTTTTTTATTATTTCTGTGTCATCTGACAAAACATCAAAAATACAATTTTTTGTAAAAATCTGTTCTCCTTGTATTTTTTCAAACGTTTCTTTAAATGTTTTTCAAATGTTCCTTTAAATATTTTTCAAATGTTTCACGTGAAACACTTGATCAATTCCCTAAGGTGATAGCTCGTATCTCGCTCTAGTCAAACAAATTGATCAGCTTTAATATAAAACCATAGATTTTAAACTGCTAAAACAAACTATACATCTGTGTTAAAGGCAATTTTTTTGCCGGTTTGGACACTAGACGCACTCCATCTGCTGACACTTCATATGTTTCCGGATTTACTTTAATTTCCGGTGTTTTATCGTTGTATCGCATATCGCATTTTCCTATATTGCGGCATTTTGATACCGGCAGTACTTTCTTCTGTAATTCTAACCTTTCTTTAATACCATTCTTATAAGCAGCACTCGAAACAAAGGTCGCACAAGATTCATATTTTGCGCCACCATGAGCAGCAAACATGGGCTGATACATCACCGGCTGAGTAGTGGGAATTGACGCATTTGCATCCCCCATTTTTGCCGCAACAATCATTCCGCCTTTAATAATAATATCGGGTTTGACTCCAAAAAAGGCAGGATTCCACAATACCAGATCTGCCATTTTTCCTACTTCCACAGAACCTACGTAATCTGCCACGCCATGTGTTACTGCAGGATTAATAGTATATTTGGAAATATAACGTTTCACGCGAAAATTATCATTTCCATTTTCCTGGTCTTCTGGCAATGCCCCACGTTCTTCTTTCATCTTATGAGCAGTCTGCCACGTGCGGGTAATCACTTCTCCCACACGTCCCATAGCCTGAGAATCAGAGCTCATCATACTAAATACGCCTAGATCATGCAATACATCTTCAGCAGCAATCGTCTCCGGTCGGATTCGTGAATCTGCAAAAGCTACATCTTCCGGTATTTTGTTATCTAAATGATGACAAACCATTAACATATCCAGATGTTCATCAATAGTGTTAATCGTGAATGGCATAGTCGGATTGGTAGAAGACGGCAAAACATTCAAAAAAGAAGCAGCGCGAATAATATCCGGTGCATGTCCGCCTCCAGCCCCTTCTGTATGATACGTATGAATTGTTCTTCCTGCAATTGCATCAATGGTATCTTCCACACAGCCACCCTCATTTAAAGTATCTGTATGAATCGCCACCTGTACATCATATTCATCCGCCACATTTAAACAATGATTGATGACTGCAGGAGTTGCACCCCAATCTTCATGGATTTTCAATCCCATGGCTCCAGCTTCTATCTGTTCCCGAAGGGGACGTTCATCAGAGCAATTTCCTTTTCCCAGAAATCCAAGATTAATCGGATATTCATCCGCAGCCTTGAGCATCATTCCCAGATTCCACGCCCCTGGAGTACAGGTAGTTGCATTGGTTCCATCTGCGGGTCCAGTACCACCGCCTATCATAGTTGTCACACCAGAATACAAGGCACAATTAATCTGCTGAGGAGAAATAAAATGAATATGTGTATCAATTCCCCCAGCTGTTAAAATCATATTTTCTCCGGCCAAAGCCTCTGTAGAAGCCCCCACTGTCATTCCCGGCGTCACACCATCCATATTATCCGGATTTCCAGCCTTTCCGATACCTGAAATTTTTCCATCTTTAATACCAATATCTGCTTTAAAAATACCAGTCGAGTCTACCACCAGACAATTTGTTATTACCAGATCCAGAACGCCTTCATCACGTGTAGCTTTTACGCTTTGTCCCATTCCATCACGCAATGTTTTTCCACCGCCAAATTTTGCTTCTTCACCATAAGTCGTATAATCTTTTTCCACCTCTATAATTAAATTTGTATCCGCCAACCGCACTTTATCACCGGTGGTAGGACCAAACATCATGGCATACTTCTCACCAGAAATTATATAGCTCATTTTCCTGCCTCCATTATCGTTTTTTATTTAACCTTCGAAAATTTTTCTAAGACACGCTTTAATAGACAGATAGCATAAAGATTACAACATTCCTCTTTTTTCTGCCCGATCCAGAGCACACGCTAAAGTTGCTTCACCAGTCTGTCCGCATGTTAAATCATTTAATCCAAATATGCGTTTTCTTCCGCCAAACTCTACTAAAGAAACGGTCTTCTCCATTCCCGGCTCAAATCGTACAGAAGTACCTGATGGAATATCCAAACGGTAACCATATACCTTTTCCCGATCAAATTTCAGTAATTTATTTACTTCAAAAAAATGAAAATGTGAACCTACCTGAACTGGTCTGTCCCCTGTATTTACTACTACAATTGAAACTGTTTTTCTATTAGCGTTCAATATGATATTTCTATCCGCCGGCATAATTTCTCCGATTTTCATTATTTTAGCCTCCATCGTTTATGTTCTCTTTGTTTTTCTATTAATTCTTATTTCTTTGATACCTTCTTTTCCCGCTAAATTAAATACTTGTTTTTTAACTGCACACTTTACCTTTCAGCTAACGATTCATTTTTACTGTCTTTTTACGTTTTCAACTAGAGCGTGTTTGAAAAGGCTTTATGCAGGATGTACATCCCATTTTGAGATAAATTTCTCTCAAATGAAGGAGGCGTAGCGGGCTACGCTGACTGAATCTGAGAAAAATTTAGCCAAAATTGGGGTGTGCAGACTGCGTGAATGATTTTTCAAACACGCTTTAACTCCAATTAACGCATAAATTTAATGTATAAATTAACGTATAGGATTATGCACCGTTACTAATTTCGTTCCATCAGGAAAAGTGGCTTCTACCTGAACTTCTGTTACCATATCACTAACACCCTCCATTACATCCTCTTTTGTAAGGATTTTGGCTCCCAACTGCATCAATTCCACAACTTCCTTTCCATCTCTGGCCATCTCCAGAAGTTCTGAACTAATATACGCAACCGCCTCTACATAATTTAATCTCAAACCTCGTTCTTTTCGCTCCTTTGCCAGCATTCCAGCCATATGAAGCATTAATTTTTCCTGTTCCTTAGGATTCAAACGCATATCATACCTCCACAATATATCTTTTTTATTAGAGCATTTTTCAGACACGCTCCAAACCAAAAAGGTGCATTCAAAAACAATCACTCGCCTTTGAATGCACCAAAACACAACTATATCAAAACATAACCATGCCACAATCAGAAATCTATATTTCCGTTGTTTCCATTTTTAATTTAAGATATTCTTTAATTACTTTTACGCAATTTTCCCTCCCCATACGAGCAGGATTTAATACCAGATCATAGTTGGTAGGATTAGTCCAATCGCCACCACCAGAATAATACTTATAATATTCTGCACGGTACTTATCGGTTCGATAGATCATTCCATTTGCTTCATCTTCTTCCACTCCTAAGCGTTTCATAATACTATTTACACAATATTCTCTTGGAGCTTCCACATATACGCTGATAACATTGTTATAATTTCTCAAAATCCGATCTGCACATTTTCCAATAATAATACAGGATTCTGTTCTTGCCAGATTCCGAATAATCTGTGCCTGAATATTATATAGATTTACATCTGATACGAAATCTTTCTCCGTAGGTTCTACGATAGAATTTCTGCTTGGAAAACCCGACAGTTTTTTGGCTATATAAGAACCCCTTAACTTCTCATCTACTTCCGCAAACAGGTTTTCATTAATTCCACTATAATCAGAAGCCATTTTTAAAATCTGTCTTTCATAGCAGGGAATTCCCAATTCTTGTGATAACATGTTTCCAATTGATTTGCCGCCACTGCCAAATCCTCTTGCAATTGTAATTACATAATTTTTCATAGAATCATTCCTCCACTTCTATCATTGTAATTCCCCATGAAATAAACAGACCACATTATAAAGATCAGATGAACTGTTCAACACCTTCACAGTTGTATACAGAAAATCCATTAAAAGCTGTTTTTCTCAATAGAATTTTCCCATCGCTAAATTATGTGATATTTTATCATTTCTAAAGAATAATTTTCTATGAAAAATCGGAACTGATTTTTTAATGTTAAAATCACTCTTATTCATTTTCTATTGGGACAGCTACAGTAAGCTATCTTTTTTTATTCTCTCACCTCGTCTCACAAGATACAAAACCACGATTAATATACCTGCAAATGTCATCCACATACCCAACTGTTTTCCAGGTGCCTGATATAATACATCAATTTCATGTATTCCCTGAGATAATTTCGCTCCTAAAAAACCTTCATTTACCATCTCTATTTCTACCTCATCCCCATCAACCAATACAATAAAATTTTCATCATACGGAATAGAAGTAATCAAATAGCCATCTTTTTGCATCTCCATATATCCTGATACCACAGATTGCGCCTGTGATTCGTATAACAAATCATTATCCTTTAACAAAAATTTCGATTCATATAACTCATCACTATCTTTCAATGGAACCGTATATGCTTCTGCCTCAGATATCTCATAAATGCCTTCGCCAAAATTTAATGTAATCTGTTTTTGGCCCGCTGCTAACAAAACTGCATATGAAAAAACCGTATTTTCATTATAATAAATATGGCTGTCCGCAGAAAGTTTATTTCTGGAATCTTCCACGTCGATAGTTACATCCTGATTTTTCTTATTTTTCACATGAAACCGAACAAATAAAATGCGATTCTGATCCGATACAGGTACTGCTATTTTTATTTTTCCCTGAGGATTACCTTCTATTTTGCGGGCAATATCAATTTCATGAACGCTGCCCATCTTTTTAATTGGAGACTCTAAACATGCAGTATTATGTTCCTCCTCTACAATTGCATATTCCAGAAATGCCAATTGATTATATGGAAAGTTTAATTTTTCATAATCTTTTGTACTCAATATTCTGGATGTCCCATAAATTATGGGCGCTGCATTTTCGTCCTCATGAAGCTGCATGTCTTGAGAAATCCAATATTTCACTCCCATCATTTTTCGAAATACCACATTCTGATTCAAACCTTCCATTAAAATATTTCGATTTGGCTTTTCCACATCAAAAATATAATTTCTAAATGTACTATAAAATGAATTATAGGTAGACGAATAGACCGAAGTAATATTTTGTTTCACGTGAAACACTCTATTAATATTTGTAAAGTTTTCTTTTGCAGATCCGTAGTATTCCATTCGATAAAAAGACGTGTCTTCTTCCAAAACATCCTCCATCAGTTGAGAAATCCCCTGCTGTTTTTTCTTATCTAAATCAGCAGCATCAAGTCCCATATTTTCATCGGCACAGGCAACGCTCATAGCAATCACAGCTATACACAAAGAAGGAATTATAATTACTCTAAAATCTTTTTTCCAGTGAAAATATACAAACACAGAAAATGCCACTACAAATAAATCCGTAAGCCAACCAGCAAACTCCACATTTTCCCTTTTAAACATGACAAAATACATTAATATCAGCATCAATACCGGTATTATTTTCTTCTGATCTTTCCTGGTTTGCGTTTTCAAAGAAGAAATCCATAACCCCATTTCCATACACACCAATGGGATAAAAGGGATCAAGGCTTTACCCCGATTATATAGAAAACCATTCAGCGCATAACCAATAAACGGGGACCAAAGTACAATAACTAAACTGATACTCAAAACTTTTTCCGATAATTTCCTCTGAAAACATCCTAAAATAATAGCCACCAATGAAATACATCCCAAGCCCATTCCATATTTGTCATGTAAAATTCTGGACGGTTCACCAACTGGCCAAAAAAGAGCTATAACATCAAAAATTTCTTTTTCGTTTCCATTACTTCGACCATCCAATAAGGCAAATGCCGTAGGTACAAGAAAAAAACTACTTATTAAAATACTTGTAAAAATAACTGCCACATATCTAAAAGCTTCCTTTAAAATCCCTCTGCACGTCAACTTTTCATTTGTCCATTCTGCCTTTTCCAAATAGCAGTAAAGTGCATACAAACAAAGACATATCATTCCACCTATACTAAAATAGAAGCTACTCAAGATCATCAAAACAACACTTACACACAGTAAGCCTTTTCGATTTTTGCAAAAATACCAATCCGTTCCTATAAGCCCAAGACATAGAAATGGCATGTAATTTACAAACATTACCTGCGTACAAAAATGATAAAACAACGGTGCTGCAGTCAGAAATAATAATGTAACTCCAAACCCCAGAGAATGCGATATCTTTTTTTCAGTTACCCAGCAATAAAATAATATTCCGGAAAGACCATATGAAATCAAAGAAACGCCCATCATCCAATCATCCATAGAAATCCCCGGAAATAAATACGATAATAGAATACATGGGTTTAACAATCCATAATAAGCGAAGTTAAAAATATTTTGTCCCCCACCAATCTGCATAGCAAAATCTGGATACAATTCCCCCGTTTCGTAAAACAGCTTTCGAAAATAATCGGGAAACACGCTGTGCTGCGACAACCAATCAACCTTTGATCCCACAATCTTTCCCTGAAAAAACAAAAAAATAGCCGCCACTCCCGCAGCAGCTAAAAATAACATTACAATATATCTACATTTAAGGTATTTCAGGTCAGATTTTTCTTTCATAGTAATTAACCTTCCTTCATCTTTCTATCTCTTTTCTACAGTCCTTCTTCTTTTAAAAGATACAATGGCCTGTCCTTCGTTTCCAGATATGTTTTCGATAAATACTGCCCGATAATTCCAAGACAAAGAAGCTGAATTCCACTAACCATCAAAATAATACATGCCAAAGAAGGCCACCCCGGAGTCGGGTCCCCATACACAAACGTTTTTACAACAATAACACATATAAAGAAAAAGGATACAAGACAAAAAAGTGCCCCAACCGTAGCTGCTAAATACAACGGAGTCACAGAAAAGCAGGTAATCCCCTGAATCGAATACAGTAATAATTTATGAAACGACCATTTTGTTTCCCCTGCAGCACGCTCAGTATTATGATACTCCAGCCATTTTGTTTCATATCCTACCCACTCAAAAATCCCTTTTGAAAACCGATTTCGCTCACTGATCTGAAGCACTGCATCGGTCATTCTTCTGCTCATCAGACGATAATCCCTTGCACCCCTCACAATCTGCACATCTGAAATCTTATTAATCACTTTGTAAAAACAATCAGAAAAGAAAGAACGGATAATTGGCTCTCCTTTCCGATCCATCCTTCTCGTACCCACACAATCATAGGGCTCATGTTCCAGAATTTTATACATTTCTTTTAACATCTCCGGCGGATCCTGCAAATCAGCATCCATCATTCCCACATAATCACCCTTCGCATGCTGAAGACCTGCATAAATAGCCGACTCCTTTCCAAAATTTCGGCTAAAAGAAATATACTTGCATCTGCAATCCTGCTTATGAAATTTTTTTAATAATTCCAAAGTACCATCTTTTGATCCATCATCGACAAAAATAAGTTCAAAATTCACATTTACCATTGAATCCATAACACGACACATCTCTTTGTAATACAACGGTAAAACAGCCTCTTCATTAAAACAGGGAATTATAATGCTAATTAATTTATTAACCAAATTCAACACCTCTGTCTTCCTCTAATAAATAATAAATCGAGTATCTTTCTCATGCGCTTTAGGTACTCCCGGTTCTGAATGCCTTCTAATTTTTGAATCCATACAATTAAAAAGGCCCAAAGAATATGTGTATATTCAATTACTGCCTTTACACACATTCCCTAGACCTTAAAATACCAAATACTACCACCTTACACAATATAATTAAATGTATTTTAAAACAATATTAAAGATCTCAATTGAAAATTTGCACTTTCTTTTGATATTTTTAAATATATTTAACCTTTTATTTTTTCTATTTCTTTTATTTTTGCATTTCTTATTTTTTGCATTTCTTATTTTTTCTATTTCTTTTATTTTTGCATTTCTTTTATTTTTGCATTTCTTTTATTTTTGTATTTCTTATATTTTTGTATTTCTTATATTTTTGCATTTTTCTTATTCTGCGCAATATGTATCTGCGTATTCATAATTTTGCAAAACACTACGGCAACCAAAGTGCTGATCATGGTAGCTATAATAGCCGGTCCCACAATCGCAGTCGGATTATTGCTCCCATATTGACTCCTATAGGCGATTATATTAACTGGTATCAACTGTAAAGATGAAATATTAATCAGCAGAAACGTACACATTTCATTACTGGCCTTCCGTTCTGTACTTACTTTTTCAGAAATATCTGTATTTGCCTTTCCAGAAATATCTATATTTGAATTTACGCCTATACTTACACAATTCTCTATTTTTTTATTATTTCGCCGTTCCTCCTCCAGATTTTTCAACTCTTCCATTGCCTTTAATCCAGCTGGTGTAGCCGCCCACCCCAGCCCAAGAATATTAGCAACAAAATTGGTGCAGATTGCCTTTAATGATTCATGTTCCTCTGGAATATCAGGAAACAGAAAATGGATAAAAGGCCACATCTTTCGACTGATACTTTCCAACAAGCCAGCTTCCTGTGCGATTTCCATAATTCCACACCAAAATGCAACGATTCCCAAAAGTGTAATTCCCAATTCCACAGCATCACCAGCTGCCTCCAAAACAGAATTTGTCATCACAGACAAATCCCCCGTAATGATCCCATACGCAAATCCCGCCAAAACCATTACCACCCATATGTGATTTAGCATACAATTCGCATCCATCATTCTTTTAATATCAGTGTATGTAACTTTGTACTACATATATGTTATACATTTAATTTCTCCAGATAGGCACAAAAACACGCAGCTTTTTGTTCACTGAATATACTTAATAAATATAGTTATAAATACAGTTGTAACTATATTTGTAACTATATTTAAGCAACCATACCCAACAGCCATACCTCACACCATATTTAAAAATCTCATTCAAAAAATATACTTCACACTACATTTAAGAACTCTATTTAACGAATATATGCAAATAAAGAGTATTGATTATAATCAATACTCTTTATTTGCATATATGTATTTGCTTATAAAAATATTTCACGATATAATAATATCAGCATCAGAAATATCGTGAATATTTTCTGATAAAGCCTTCATATTATTTCCTTAATAAAAAACTCTGTCGATTGGTTGGCGACGGAGTTTTTTATTTTCTTTAATATTTTTCTCCTATTTTTTCCGGATACTTTATACTACAAAATACTTCTCTTCTACTTTTCCCAGACACGCCCTGAAGCAGAGCATGCCTGAATGTTTTTCAGACACGCTCTAATATACTTTACAGGCACACTCTAATACTCTTTACAGGAAAATTTTTCTTTACAGCCTTGGGAATAAGTGACATTTCCATCTTGATCAATAAAAATAGCCCACACATCATCTATGCTGTTAATCAAATCCAAACCCTTTTCTAATCCTAATGCAAAACAAGTGGTGGAAAGTCCGTCTCCATCTACAGACTTTTCTGAAATAATGGTTACACTGGCTAAACCATTGTCATAAGAATATCCTGTTTCAGGGTCTAAAATATGATGATATTTCTTTCCATCTACAGTAATATAACGTTCATAATCTCCTGATGTTACCAGGGATTGGTCTGAAAGTAAAACACTGACTTTAGCTTCTCTTTCAGGTGCACTCTCTGGATTCTGAATTCCCAAATGAAAATCATCTCCCGATGGTTTGCTGCCAATGCAGACTACATTTCCACCTAAACTAATGGTTGCACTTTCTACGCCCTGATCCACCAGATATTCCTTTACCCGATCTGCAATATATCCTTTGGCAATGGCCCCCAGATCAATTCCCATACCATCTTCCAACGATACATGATTTCCTTCCAGTTTCACGTTTTTATAATCTACATACTGCAAATGATCCTGGATTGCCTGTGCATCTGGAAGCTTATTTTCACCAGATGTAAAATCCCATAACGATGATATTGGTTCAATCGTTATATCAAATGCTCCATCAGATAACTCACCATAATAAAGACCTTTTTCTAAAAGCTCCGCTGTTTCATCTGAAACAACTGCTTCTCCATTTTCATTTAATAATGAAATTTCACTATCTTCCACGGTTCTTGAAAGCTTTTTCTCATAGTCTGAACATAATTTAAAACAATCTGTTATGAGCTGTTCGTCATCTGTTCCATATAGCGTAATTTCTATTTGTGTATTCAATGCATAACCAATACGGCTAACTGACTCTTCTTCATTGCTCTTTCCACATCCGCTTAAACCTGCTAAAAATGCAGCAGTTAAACACATACCACTCAATAATGAAACTATTCGTTTTCGTCTTTTGCCCATTTCATATATCTCCATTCATTTTTTATATGCAATTTTATGCATAAAACACTCCCTAAACATCAAGACATATTATACCACAGCTTTGTATAATATAGGCAACATCTTTCCTATATTCCCTGAAATTCACTAAATATTCTTAATGCATTATTTAAACGCTCTCCAATATTTTCTTCCATGACCAACATGTATCTAAAATGAATTTTTATGAATATTTCTATTGAGTAAAAATCAATTTTCAAGTATAATATACAGCGTGTATGGTAAGAACCAATTCCCTCTTGCAATAAACTTTACACTAGTTCGTTCCGACGGTGGATTGTCGCTTGGTAATTCCAGGCAATATCCTGTCGGATAATTTTTTATAAGGAGGAAATGCCTTTATGGTAAAACTTTTTGAAAATGGCGCCTATTTATTAAATGGCGAAATTCTGGTTGAAGACACTAGCGATGCTTCTGCACTTCTCTCTTCTAAACTTGGAACTGCACCTGAGAAAGCTGAAGCGGCTAAAGGAACTATGGCATATAACATTCTGCAGGCTCATA
This sequence comes from Lachnospiraceae bacterium, assembly GCA_045121095.1. GTDB lineage: Bacteria > Bacillota > Clostridia > Lachnospirales > Lachnospiraceae > TWA4. Next base: position 40,773 of record JBGVFN010000058.1, read on the forward strand.
ATACATCCGATGATCCTGAACAGTTAAAAATTAAATTTGATTGTTTAACTTCCCATGACATTACATATGTGGGTATTATTCAGACAGCAAGAGCCAGCGGACTTGAAAAATTCCCTATCCCCTATGTATTAACCAACTGCCATAACAGTCTTTGTGCTGTAGGCGGTACAATCAACGAAGATGATCACATGTTTGGCCTTACCTGTGCTCAGAAATACGGCGGCATCTACGTTCCCCCTCATCAGGCAGTTATTCATCAGTATGCCCGTGAAATGCTGGCTGGCTGCGGCAAGATGATTTTAGGTTCTGACAGCCATACCCGTTATGGTGCTCTTGGTACTATGGCAATTGGTGAAGGCGGCGGTGAACTGGCAAAACAGCTTCTTGGACGTACTTATGATGTTAAAATGCCCGGCGTTGTTGCTGTTTATCTGACTGGCGAACCCATGAAAGGAGTCGGACCTCAGGACGTTGCTCTTGCAATTATCGGTGCTACTTTCGCAAATGGCTACGTAAATAATAAAGTAATGGAATTTGTTGGACCTGGTGTTAAAAACTTAAGTGCAGATTTCCGTATCGGCATTGATGTTATGACTACCGAAACAACCTGTCTGTCTTCAATCTGGACAACAGATACCACAATCTCTGATTACCTTGCATTACACGGCCGCGCTGATGCTTATAAAGAATTAAATCCCGCTCCTGTTGCATACTATGACGGAGCAATTGTAATTGATCTGAGTACCATTAAACCCATGATTGCTATGCCTTTCCATCCCAGCAATACATATGAGATTGACGAACTGAAAAATAATCTTGATGATATTCTGGCAGATGTAGAAAAAAGAGCTCGTGTATCCTTCGGTGACTCCTGTGATTTCACTTTAAGAAACAAAGTAATGGATGGACAGCTTTATGTTGATCAGGGAATTATCGCAGGATGTGCAGGTGGCGGTTTTGAGAATATCTGTGCTGCAGCAGACATCCTGAAAGGCAGATTTACTGGTGATGATAAATTCACTTTAAGTGTTTATCCCGCTTCTACTCCTGTATTCCTGGAACTGGTTAAAAACGGAAGTGTTGCTGATTTAATGACTGCCGGTGCAATCGTTAAAACTGCATTCTGTGGTCCTTGCTTTGGTGCTGGTGATACACCTGCCAACGGCGCTTTCAGTATCCGTCATTCAACCCGAAACTTCCCCAACAGAGAAGGTTCCAAGATTCAGAATGGTCAGCTTTCCGCTGTTGCATTAATGGATGCTCGTTCCATTGCAGCCACAGCAGCTAACAAAGGCTTCCTGACCGCCGCTACCGATATGGATGTTGAATACACTGGAAAGAAATATTTCTTTGACAGTACAATTTATGCAAATCGTGTATACGACAGCAAAGGTGTAGCGCATCCCGAAGTAGATATTCAGTTTGGTCCTAATATTAAAGACTGGCCTTCCATGGTTGCTCTTACCAACGACCTGCTGCTTCGTGTGGCATCCGTTATTCACGATCCGGTTACCACAACAGACGAATTAATTCCTTCAGGAGAAACTTCTTCCTACCGTTCCAATCCTTTAGGACTTGCAGAGTTTACTTTATCCAGAAAAGACCCTGCTTATGTTGGAAAGGCAAAAGCGGTAAGAACAGTTGAAGAAATCAGACGAAATGATTCTTGTCCTTGTCAGGCTGAAGATTCCGCATATGCTGATGCATTTAAGGTAATCAAAAAAGCATATCCTGAATTAAAAGCCAGTGAAACCGGTATCGGCAGCACAATCTACGCAGTAAAACCCGGTGATGGTTCTGCCAGAGAACAGGCCGCTTCCTGCCAGAAGGTACTTGGCGGATGGGCAAATATCGCCAGAGAATATGCAACAAAACGTTATCGCTCCAATCTGATCAACTGGGGTATGCTTCCGTTCCTGTTTGACAAGGAAGAACTTCCTTTTGATCTGGATGACTTTATCTTTATTCCTGGTATTCGTACTGCAATTCAGGAAAAGACCAGCGTTATCACTGCCTATGTTGTAAAGGATACTTTAATTCCTTTTGAACTCCGTCTCGGTGATCTGACAGATGACGAGCGTAAGATTATCCTGTCCGGATGCCTTATTAACTACTACAAAGAATATTAATTGGCAGAATTCGTAGTTTTCTTGAACATGTATTTCTTAGACATGTAAATGTTTTACTGTTGAGAGTTCGTACCACTTCCATTTAAAATTGCAGCAACGGTCCAGCAGGAGCTGAACTGCATTGAATGAATCAAAAAAGCCTGTGAAAATGTTTCACGTGAAACATTTTCACAGGCTTTATATTTGTATAGAACTTTATATCGCACAAAACTTTATATTACATTAACTTTCTAATCTACAAGATTTATATTGCATAAACTTTATAGTCTACAAGCCTTATATTTCATAAACTTTATAGTCTACATAACTTATATTCTTATAAAGGTTTTATCTCTCATAACGTTCTTTCACAAACTTCATCTGAGATGCCATACCGCTGAATAATAAATCTACAATCGTAATTGCAGCCATGGATTCTACCACTACTACTGCTCTTGGAACAATAATAGGATCATGTCTTCCATGAATAACTATATCCAGATCTTCTTTATCTTTTGTTACAGTTTTCTGCATCTTACCAATGCTGGGAGTAGGCTTTACTGCTGCACGAAAAACAATATCAGCCCCATCACTCATACCACCTAAAATTCCTCCCGCATGATTGGTTTTCTTAATAATATCACCGGCTTCATTCAACCCAAATTCATCATTGTTAACAGAGCCTGTACTCTCTGCCGCTGCAAATCCATCACCAATTTCGAAACCTTTTACTGCACCAATTGACATAATCGCTTTTGCCAAATTTGCATCCAATTTATCAAATACGGTATTTCCCACACCTACAGGCATATTTTTTATTACACACTCAATAACCCCACCTGCAGAATCCTGTTCTTCGATTTTTTCCTGCAAAAACAACTCTGCACGTGCTGCCGCATCTGCATCAGGCATATATACTTTATTTTTCAAGATTTGTTCTCGATCAAATTTGGCATTATCAATTTCCACTGGTCCGATTGATTTTGCATAAGCATATATCTCTATTCCCAGTTCTTTCAATATCTTCATAGCAATGGCACCAGCCGCTACTCTGCCAATTGTCTCCCTTCCAGAAGACCGACCGCCACCTCTATAATCACGAAAACCATATTTCTGATCAAATGTATAATCCGCGTGACCAGGTCTATAGGAATATGCAATCGATCCATAATCTTTTGAACGCTGATCTTTATTCCATACAATCATGGAAATCGGAGTGCCAGTAGTCTTTCCTTCAAATACACCCGAAAGAATCTGTACCTCATCTCCTTCTTTTCGATTGGTAGTATATTTACTTTGTCCCGGTTTTCTTCTGTCCAGCATCTTCTGAATATCAGCTTCTTCTAAAGTAAGTCCAGCCGGACATCCATCCACAACTACACCTAAAGCTTTTCCATGAGATTCGCCCCATGTAGAAACTGTAAAAATATTTCCAATAACCGATCCAGCCATAATTATTTTCTCCTGTTCTGATATTTATCTCTTTACCATTTATATAATTAAAAATAAAAGGTATAAATTTCCCAAAACGTCTATGAAATGTTTCACGTGAAACATTTTATAGACGTTTAAGCCATACAAATGGCTTTCAACTATATTAAACACCTTTTAGCTGTATAAACACCCTTCAGCTATATAAACATCCTTCAGCTATATGAATCCCTTTTTGTTATCGTAAAAACCTTAAAGAATTTTCCAACTTGTTTATCCGTTAAAGTATAAAACAGAAATGGAGCAATGTCTACTAAAACATTGCTCCATTTCTTATGCATAATTTATACAGAATAAATTATCCATTCCTACTCTATAACGATTTTATAAAGATTCTATAAAGGTTTCATCTCCATTGCTTTCTCCAGAGCCTTCTGTTCCTCTTTTCCAAGAAGCACATCACATTTACCTTCTTTAATTTCCTTCATGTACAGATAACTGCCCTCTCTGGTATGAATGGAATTAATCATAATTCCACTGTTTTTCAAATCCAGCATAGCTAACGCGAAACTTACCTGTCCACCCATGCCGGTTAATGCATCATATTTTACAACGCCTACTTTTTGATAACATCCAGAAATGACTTTATTCATATCAGATATTTCAGACTCGATTTTCTGATCTGTCTGCTGTAATTTCTTAATATCTTCTACTTCTGTTTGAATCAATTCTTCCAGTGATTTTGCGTCGCTTCCTTCCATAAACTTTCTATACTTCTTCTTTAAGCCACCCAATTTCACCAGACACACAATCACCATAATAAACAGTAAAAGTGTAACAGCTCCAAGTCCCACAAGCACATATGCAGGATCAAACAATAAATCATTTAACATACTGTTTTCTAACATTTTTCAATCTCCATCTTCTTTTCTCGTAACGATTCAATTGCGATTCACTACAATTTACTTTTTTGCTAAAATTTAATGAATCTGTTGAAATAAATCCAGTAAGCGTTCCAACTCATCTAAAGAATAATATTCTATTTCAATTTTGCCTTTATCATTTTTCTTATTTTTAATACTTACCTTTGTCCCCATAACCTGTTTAAGCAGATTCTCATAATTTTGGTAAATCAGCTTCGTCTGCTCATCTACGGGTTCTTCTTTCTTTTCCTCATTTTTTTCTTCCTGAGGTTCATTTACCAATTTAACCAGTTCTTCTGTTTCACGCACACTCAAGCCTTCTTCTACGATCCGGGTTGCAAGATCATACTGCTCATCCAGATTTTCTAATGCAAGAAGTGCTCTGGCATGACCACTGGTTATCTGCCGGTAAATAAGCATTTGCTGTACGTCTTTATCCAGCTTCAGCAAACGAATAGAGTTAGCAATGGCAGCTCTGCTTTTACAAACCTTCTGGGAAATTTCATCCTGTTTCATGTGAAACTCCTGCATCAAACGCTGATAAGCCATCGCTTCTTCAATAGGATTCAAATCTTCACGTTGAATATTCTCAATCAGAGAAATTTCCATAATTTCCTGCTCTGTCAGATTTTTAACCACAACAGGAACTGTTTTCAAGCCTGCAAGTTGAGCGGCTCTCCATCTCCGTTCTCCAGTAACAATTTCGTAGTGCTTATCTTTTTTTACCACCACTAATGGCTGAATAATACCATGCTGCTTTATGGATTCTGCCAGTTCATTGAGCGCAGCCTCATCAAATGACTTTCTTGGCTGCTCTTTATTCGGCTCAACCATACTGATCTTCACCATAAAATCTCCATTTTCTTTTTCTGGTGATACTTTGACCTGCTCCTTTTCCTTCTGAGTATCCTCTTTCAATACGCCCTGAGGAATCAATATATCTAACCCTTTTCCAAGACCACCTTTTCTCGCCATCTTCACCTCTCCTTATTCCTGAAGTTCCGCATTTGCAATTACTTCTTCTGCCAATAAGCGATATGCTTCAGCTCCTGCCGATCTGGAATCATACATATTAATAGGAAGACCATGGCTGGGTGCCTCTGCCAAACGTACATTTCTCGGAATAATTGTTTTATAAATATTCTGTTTCAAATATCCCTTTACGTTTTCCACTACCTGCAACGACAAATTGGTTCTGGCATCATACATAGTAAACACAACCCCTTCAATATCCAATGAAGGATTCAGACGTTCTTTCACCAGACTGATGGTATAAATCAACTGGCTAAGTCCTTCCAATGCATAATACTCACACTGAATGGGAACAAGAACCGTATCAGCAGTTGTCATTGCATTAATCGTCAGCATACTTAATGACGGAGGGCAATCAATAATAACAAAATCATACTGATCTCTGATTGCAGCCACACTGTCTCTTAATATGTATTCTTTTCTGTCAACTCCAATTAACTCAATCTCACATCCGGATAAATCTACATTAGACGGCAGCACATCCAGATTTTCAAAAACCTCATGAACAATACATTCTTCAATAGGTGCTTCACCTAAAAGCAGATCATATACTGTATATTTCTGATCATTTTTATCCAATCCAAAACCGCTTGTACTATTTCCCTGAGGATCCATATCGATTGCAAGTACATGCTTTCCTTCAGCAGCCAGACAGGCAGATAAATTAATACTGGTAGTACTTTTGCCTACTCCACCTTTCTGATTTGCAACTGCAATAATTCTTCCCATATATCCTGATTTCCTTTCACTAAGCTATCTCTCAATACATACTCTCAATACATATATACAAAAATTGGTAACAGTTCAGCCTTGGCTGAACTGTCTTGAATAAATTCAGCAGGATGGCGCTGAACTTTGTATATTGAGGACACTTATCTTTATTTTCCTATTAAACTTTTCAATCTGAAAACTGAACTCATTATAACACTATTCAAAATACAATTCTACGTTTTTTTTGATTGTTTCACGTGAAACATTTATAAAGATTATAAAAATAATCTAAACTTATATTTTTTGAAGTAAAGCAATTTGACAATTGCCGAACTATCTGAAATTCATTCAACGGACATTCACAATTTTAATATAACCTTATATCCCGCTGAATAAATACAAAAAAACGAATTACTATCTGTTATCTTTGCTATTATAGATTCCATGTATATCTACAATTCTAAAGTACATTCATAACAAATACTAATTCGTTTCTTTTGTGTATTCTCATTTCAGTTTAACTTCATTAACTTCAATGAGTTATATTTTCGTCTAACTTCAATGAGTCATATTTTCGTTTAACTTCAACGAGTTATATTTTAATTTAACCTCAACGGGTCATATTTTAATTTATCATCAATGAGTCCTATATCTTTTTATTCACTAAAGCATATTTGAAAAATCATTTCATTCAGGCCCACTTTAAGAATCATCCTTAATTAACAAAAGGGGATATTTCTTCCTAATATAAAATTTCTTCCTAATATAAAGGTTCTTTAAACGGCGTGCCCGGTTTTCTGGGATATTTTTTTGGAGTTGCCTTTACTTTATTAATGCGAATAAAGTTTCGTTCCATAGGTTCTACCCCTGCACTCTCCTCTTCCAGTACAAACTGTTCTGTTTTTCCCAGATTTCCTCCCAATAAACGGATGGCTTTTCCTGCTTGTTCCAGTTCTTCTATTCCCTTCATGGATTTGTAGGAAATAAAGCTTCCACCTTCTTTTACAAAGGGAAGGCAGATTTCAGACAAAGAGTTTAAATTTGCTACAGCTCTGGATACGCAATAATCAAATTGCTCCCGGTATTCTGCTTTTTTTGCAATTTCTTCTGCTCTTCCGTGAATTGCTTCCACATTTTCCAAAGATAAAGCCTGTATCACTTCCCGCAGGAAAAGAATTCGTTTGTTTAAAGAATCCAATAAAACGACCTTCATTTCAGGAAACATGATTTTCAGAGGAATTCCAGGAAATCCTGCGCCGGTTCCCACATCAATCACAGAAATATTTCCGGACAGATTTTCATACTTTGCCAGATATACGCTGTCCAGAAAATGTTTCACAACGACTTCTTTATACTCGGTAATTGCAGTCAGATTCATAACTTTATTTTTCTCCACCAGCATCTCATAATACAGCTGAAACTGCTGTGCCTGCTGATCAGTTAAAGGAAATCCGTGTTTCTCAAATACCGATTTTAAATATTCCAATCCTAAAGTTTCCAAACTGCTTCTCCTTTTTATTCCTGAGCACCCTGTTCTTCTTTCTGTGTCGGTCCTTTCTGTCTGCTTCCATGCTGCTCCAGATAGACCACCAGTACAGAAATATCAGCCGGAGAAACTCCTGAAATACGGGAAGCCTGTCCTACTGACATGGGTTTATACAGATTCAGCTTCTGCATTGCTTCTTTGCGAAGTCCCTTTACCATATTATAATCAAAATCTACATACAGTTTTTTATTTTCCAGTTTCTTAAACTGCTTCACCTGCTGCATCTGACGCTTAATGTAACCTTCATACTTTAACTGAATGTTCACCTGCTCTGTAACAGCATCGGGCAGTTCAGGGCGTTTGGTATCAATTTCTGCCAGCATATCATAATTCAATTCAGGGCGCTTTACCAGCTCTGCTAAGGTAACACCACTCTTCAACTCTGTGCTTTCATGCGCTCTTAAAAATTCCTGAACCTTCTGGCTTGCACCAATGTTTGTCTGTTCTACACGGACAATCTCAGCTTCGATAGCCGCTTTTTTATCCAGTACTTTCTGATAATCTTCATCGGAAATCAGGCCGATTTCATGACCGATTCCGGACAGACGCATGTCCGCATTATCCTGACGAAGCAGCAGACGATATTCCGCTCTGGATGTCATCATACGATAAGGTTCATGATTTTCTTTTGTTACCAGGTCATCAATCAGTACTCCAATATAAGCCTGAGAGCGGTCCAGAATGATCTGCTCCTGCTGTTTTACACTTAAAGCGGCATTAATACCGGCAATTAAGCCCTGGGCTGCGGCTTCTTCATATCCGGAACTGCCGTTAAACTGACCGCCGGCAAATAAACCGGGGATGGTTTTAAATTCCAGAGTAGGTTTCAGCTGTCTGGGATTGATACAATCGTATTCAATTGCATATGCATTTCGAACAATTACAGCATTTTCCAGACCAGGTACCGTGTGATACATTGCATACTGAACGTCCTCCGGTAAGGAACTGGACATACCGCTTAAGTACATTTCATTGGTATAAAGTCCTTCAGGTTCTACAAAAACCTGATGTCTGTTTTTATCAGCAAATTTAACTACCTTGTCCTCGATAGACGGACAGTAACGGGGACCGGTTCCTTCAATGGCACCGGAAAACAGCGGTGAACGATCAATGTTGTCACGGATAATTTTATGTGTTTCTTCATTGGTATAAGTCAGCCAGCAGGAAACCTGTTCCTTCTGTACCGATGCCGGGTCGGTGGAGAAAGAAAAAGGAACGACTTTTTCATCACCAAACTGCTCTTCCATTTTGGAAAAATCAATGGTTTTCTTATCCACACGAGCCGGTGTACCGGTCTTAAAACGATACATTTCAATACCGTGAGCAATCAAACTGTCTGTCAGATGATTGGCCGCCATGAGTCCGTTGGGGCCTGTATAATAGCTTACATCGCCATAAATGCATCTTGCACGGAGATAAGTTCCTGTACAAAGTACAGCGGCTTTACAGCCATATTCTGCGCCGGATACGGTTTTTACACCGATGATCTCATTATTTTCACCGGTTACAATCTCAGACACTTCCGCCTGACGGATGACCAGATGATCGGTATTTTCCAGTACTTTCCGCATCTGTCTGGAATAATCCTGTTTATCGGCCTGCGCACGCAGTGAATGTACAGCAGGTCCTTTTGACTGATTCAGCATCTTGGACTGAATAAAAGATTTATCAATATTTTTACCCATCTCGCCGCCCAGCGCGTCAATCTCCCGAACCAGATGGCCCTTGGAGCTGCCGCCGATATTGGGATTACAGGGCATCAGTGCAATACTGTCCACACTGACAGTAAACATAATGGTTTTCAATCCCAGACGCGCACTTGCCAGAGCTGCTTCACAGCCTGCATGTCCTGCACCTACTACAGCGATATCATATTCTTCCCTTAAAAATGGCATATTCACACCTCATTTTTCTATAAATCCAATTCTCCCATTTCCCATAAAAATCCTACTTACCCATACAGAATTTGCTGAAAATCTCATTTACCAGATCATCGCATGCGGATTCTCCGGTGATGTACCCCAGCTGATCGTAGGCACTCATCATGTCAATGGTAAAAAAGTCTTCCGGCATACCGGCAGCGATGCTGTCCAGCACCAGATTCAGACTTCTATAAGCACTGTCCAGGGCAGCCTTATGTCTTGCACTGGTCAGATAAATTTCATCGTTAAACTTCAATTCTTCGGAATAAAACATTTCCTTAATGCGGTCCTTCAGGACATCAAATCCTGTCCGCTCTTTTGCAGAAAATACCACAACACTCTGTTCGGGCATCATCTGACGGATTTCCTGTTCTGCCAGAACCGTATCCAGATCGCACTTATTAAACAGTACAATGGATTTCTTGCCGGAAATACACTGTATAATCTCCCGGTCATTGTCATCCAGCGGTTTTGTAGCATCAATTACATATAATACCAGATCCGCTTCCTCAGCCTGGCTTTTTGCCCGTTCTACGCCGATCTGCTCAACCACATCGGTGGTCTGACGGATACCTGCTGTATCCACAATATTCAAGCTGATTCCGTCCAGCAGAATATGTTCTTCCAGCGTATCTCTGGTGGTTCCCGCAATATCCGTAACAATAGCTCTCTCACTGCCTACCATCAGATTCAGCAGGGAAGATTTTCCCGCATTGGGTTTCCCTAAAATGACGGTTTTAATCCCTTCTTTCAGAATTCTTCCATCATCTGCGCTGTCAGCCAGTTTTTCCATTTCCTGAATCAAAGGTTTCAGTTTCTCTGCCAACTCTTCCCCATAATGATCCATGGGATAATGCTCCGGATCATCCAGAGCAGATTCAATGTAAGCCATTTCATAAAGCAGCTTGCTTCGGATATCTTTAATCTTTTCTGATACCGAACCGGATAACTGCTTCACAGCACTTTTCAATGCAAAATCATTTTGTGAATTAATAATGTCGATGACCGCTTCTGCCTGAGAAAGATCCATACGGCCATTTAAAAATGCTCGTTTGGTAAACTCACCTGCTTCTGCAGGACGTGCTCCCTCTGCAATTACCGCATCCAGAATCTTCTTCATAACCAGTATGCCGCCATGACAGTTAATTTCCACCACATCTTCAGCTGTATAACTGCGGGGGCCTCTCATAACAGAAACCAGCACTTCATCAATAATCTGGCCATCTTTCGCAATATGCCCATAATGCAGAGTATGTGTTGCCACATTCTCAAGCTTTTTCCCCTTCTTCTTTGCCGTAAAAATCCGATCTGCAATGGCAATGGCATCGAACCCGCTGATTCTCACAATACCAATACCGGAGTGAGACATGGCCGTACCGATTGCAGCAATTGTATCATGATCCATTTTTGTGACCTGTATCCTTTCTATACGATTCTCTTTCCATATCGTCAATGGAAAAAATGGGTACATCCTCTTGCCCGCAGAGAGACATTTTATAAGATTCTATACCACGTTATGCAATTTCATAGTTTACAGGATTCTTCAAATTCCTGCAATAACGATCCATACAAAAACCGTGTTTTTATAGCAGAAAAAGCCGTGCTGCACCACAGCACGGCCTCAACTCTCAAATTCCGGCGAATTAATCTTCCTTCTTAACCTCTTTGGTTTCTACTTCCGCATTTTCTGATTTATTATAATCTCTGCGTTTGTATCCACCTTTTTTGTTGTAGGAGCCGTTATTGTTATAACGGTTATATCCGCCTTTACCGCCGTTCGGTCTGCTGTTGTAAGATCTTTCACGTTTCAGTGAAATCACAACGTGTCTGAACGGTTCTTCCCCTTCACTTCTGGTAACAACATATCTGTCGTTCTGAAGTGCGGCATGAATCACTCGTCTTTCATAAGGATTCATAGGTTCCAGAGCCACTGGTTTCTTGGTTCTCTTTACTTTAAAAGCAATGTTCTTTGCCAGATTTTCCAGTGTTTCTTTTCTTCTTTCACGATAATTTTCAGTATCCAGTTTAACACGGATATATTCTTCCTGATTTTTGTTCGCCACAAGACCAGTCAGATACTGTAAGGAATCCAGTGTCTGTCCTCTCTTGCCGATCAGAATGCCCATATCTTCGCCAATCATATTGATGTCCAGAACATTTTCTGTTTCATCAAATTTACTGTCTACTGATACCTGAAGACCCATGGCATTACATACCTGGGTAATAAACTCTTCCGGTGTAGATGCAACTTTTACGTCAGATTTCTTCTCTGTCTTTACAGCAGCCGGTTCTTCTGCTTTCACAGTTTCTTTTACAGCTGCTTTCTGTACAGGAGCTTCTTCCTTTTTCATTTCAGAAACTTTTTCTTCTTTTACAGAAGGTTCCATGAAACTTTTCAGTTCTTCTGACAGTGCATCTTCCTTGATCCATGCTTTGATTACAGCCGGTTTGCTGCCGATTCCAAAAAATCCGCTGCGACCTTCGCTGATCACTTCGTATTCCAGTCTGTCACTATTGATACCAAGTTTAAGCATAGCCTGTGTAAGAGCTTCATCTACATTTTTTGCAGAAATTTCAATCTTATTCATATGTGACCTCTTACATCGCCCAAGTTCAGCCCTGCTGAACTGTTACTATCTAATCTACAACTTATTTGTTGTTTTTTTCGTTAAAATCTTTTACCATTCTCGCTCTGGCTGCAATACTTCCCTTTTCATACTGCTTGTTATAATAAGCAGAACTGTCGGTAGTATTTTTCACAGAAGAAGGCATTGTCTTTTCTTTCTTCACAGATTCCGCCTGCATATTAACAACTTTACCGTTGCGTACATAGGTACCATCCGCATTAATTTCGGGCAATCCCTGTTTTGCACGTTTCTTGTTCTGTTTTGCAAGCTTCTGCTCAACAATCTTATCTGTGCCTACTTTTTCAAAATATTTGTTAACCAGATACTGAATAACGGTTCTTACAACTGCACTGGCAATCCAGTATACACCCAGACCTGCAGGCAGAGTGATACAGAATACAGCAGACATAATGGGCATAAAGGTATTCATGCTCTTCATGGTTGCTGCGGTCGGATCGTTGGGATTGTTTGGAGTATTCTGTCCAGCAGAAGATACTTTAATGGACAGCCACTGAGTAAACCATGCCAGCAAAGGAATGATCAGTGCGATGGAAAGCTTAAATCCAGGCGCTTCCGCCAGATTGATGCCGCCCAGGAAAGAGTTCATCTCTGTGATTTTTTCCAGATAAGGACTAATCTGCTCCTGAAGTGCAGGGAACAGCTTGTTAAACTCTGCCCAGTCCGCGCTGTCAAACTTATAAAACAGATCAATGATGTAATTTACAGACTCAGTTGTGGAACCATCAAAATTATATTTATCAGGTGACATGGTATTGGCTGTTGCCAGATCTGCAATCTTTTCTGCAAAACCACTCTGTGTTAATGCCAGATCTACAATATGCTGGAACTGTTCTTTAATGGCACCAACATAACCGGGGATCTGATAAATAACACGGTACAGCGCAAGCATGATCGGGAACTGAATCAGTGTAGGCAGACAGCCTGATGTGGGGCTGTAACCATACTTATCATAGATCATCTGTGTTTCTCTTTGTTGTTTTTCTAATGAAGCCTGATCTTTTTTACCTCTGTATTTCTCAGTAATCTTTGCAATTTCCGGCTGGATTACTGTATTCAGCTTCATATTTTTCTGTGAGCTGATTGTTAACGGAATCATCAGCACGTTAACAACCACAGTAAATAAAATAATTGCGAGACCGATATTGGGAATTCCGATTGCAGATAAAGCATTAAATAAGCCATCCATCAGAACACCCAGAAGTCTTGCTACCGGTCCTACAATACTTCCGTCATACTGTGTCAGTAAGATAAAATTCAAAGGAGTACCTCCTAATCCTGTCATGGAACGGGATCATACCCGCCCTTTGCAAAAGGATTACATCTCAAAATGCGCCAAACCGCAAGTGCTCCTCCTTTAAGGGCTCCATATCGCTCAATGGCAATGATTGCATACTGTGAACATGTAGGTACATATTTACAGCACGGAGCCTTCATTGGTGAAATATATCTGCGGTAAAACCTGATCAGGGCAATCAAGCATTTTTTCATCGATTCCTCTTTCTTTTCATTCATGTCTGCTTTCTGAAACAGTCAACAGACCATGAAGCCTGGCTAGGTGCAGTAATGCACTCTCGATTTCACTGTAATTTCTGCCTTTTGCGTCTTTTCTGGCTACAACCACGATGTCGCAGCCTGTCCGGAACCTGTTTTCATTCAGCCTATAACTTTCCTTTATAAGCCGCTTTACACGATGTCTTACTACACTATTTCCTACTTTTTTACTAACGGAAATCCCAAGTCTGCCATCATGTCCCTCCTGCGCGGTCGCCAGGTACATAACGAGGTATCTGTTGGCATAGGATTTGCCGGTTCTGTAAACTGTTAAAAAATCCCTGTTGTTTTTAATTGATTCCATTTGACTCTTCTTTGATACTATATGAAATAAATAATATGGAACTAAACTCTGCTGAATATACCTCAGATGAAATAATTCCAATGCAATCATTATGCTTATTTACCCACTCAGTAAAAAAGGCCACATCAACTGCGGCCTTACTGAATTATGCGGATAATTTCTTTCTGCCTTTTGCTCTTCTTGCCTGCAGAACTTTTCTGCCGCCGGGAGTGCTCATTCTTGCTCTGAATCCGTGAACTTTAGATCTCTGTCTCTTTTTAGGCTGGAATGTCATCTTCATCTCGTATACACCTCCTTTTCCTGTGGTAGCAACACATCGTTACCATTATATATAATCAATCCCATTCCGTCAAGCCATTTTTTTTGAAGTTTTTTTCATAAAAAGTTAACATTTTAGCTTATCCACGTGATTTTTCAGTTATTCACCTGCTTTCTACAGCTTATACACAAGTTTTCAACTATCCACATTTTGTGGATAACCTGTGGATAATCTAAAGTGCAAACCACAATATATGGTTGTCCACATCCCATATTTTTCGTTTTTCCCCCAAAATATCTGTGAAAAACTTATTCACTTTATCCACATTTTTCTCTTTTACGGCAGTTATCCACATAAATTTACCATTTTATCTATTAACATTATTCACATTGCAGAAAAATCTTTATTTTTTTGTATTCCATTGCTATCTTTTTCATTTTGTAGTAAACTGATACTAATCAAAAATAGAATGTGCATACTGTCACCTTCAGTAATTGTGGATAACTTTACAAATCACAATTGCTGTTTTTATACGGCTTTTTTCCCCGTATTTTCAAAAGTTATGCACATTTCCATAGAAACACCCAGAGGAGTTATACATGTTAGAGACAGTACAAAAAAACTGGGAAGAAATTATTTCCAAACTAAAGGTGGACCAGGAGCTTTCTGATATTTCATTCCACACCTGGATTGAACCGCTGAAACCTGTAGCCATCGATGGAGACGAAATACTGGTTTTATACCCAGGGGAGAAATTTGGTCTGGACTATATCCAGCAGAAGAAATATGATTTTTTCCTGCAGCTTCATATTCAGGAAGTTACAGGTACCAGCTGCCGCGTCCGTTTCATTATGAAAGATGACGTACCCAGCCAGCCTGTTATCAAAAAATCATCTGTTTCTTCTAATAATAATGTACCCACCGGATTAAACCGGAAGTACACTTTCGAAAGTTTCGTGGTAGGTTCCAACAACCGTATGGCTCACGCTGCTTCACTGGCAGTAGCTGAATCACCGGCCGAAGCTTTCAACCCGCTTTTTATCTACGGCGGCGTGGGACTTGGCAAAACCCATCTGATGCATTCAATTGGTAATTTTATTTTAGAAAAAGATCCGGATAAAAAAGTGATGTATGTCACCTCCGAAGCTTTCACCATCGAACTGATTGATTCCATCCGTAATAAAAATAACAACAATGACAACACAACCTCTGAATTTCGCGCCAAATATCGCAACAATGATGTCTTATTAGTCGACGATATTCAGTTTATTATTGGTAAAGACAGTACTCAGGAAGAATTTTTCCATACCTTTAATACACTTTACCAGGCGAAAAAGCAGATTATTATTTCTTCAGATCGTCCGCCCAACGAAATGGAACTGCTGGAAGAACGACTGCGCTCCCGCTTTGCCGGCGGCCTGACAGTAAGTATTTCCGCACCGGATTATGAAACCCGTATGGCAATTCTTCGTAAGAAAGACGCTGATGAAGGCTATAATATTGATAATGAAATTATTAAATATATTGCCACCCACGTGAAATCAAATATCCGTGAGCTGGAAGGTGCTCTTACAAAAATCGTAGCATTTTCCCGTCTCCAGAATACAGAAATCACACTGGACATGGCAGCTGAAATCCTGAAAGATCAGCTTGGACCTGCAGAACCCAGAGAAATCACTCCGGAACTGATCATTGAAACAGTTGCGGATCATTTCCATGTTTCCGTGAAAGATCTGATCTCACCTAAACGAAGCAAAGATATTGCCTATCCCAGACAGATTGCCATGTATCTTTGCAAGGATATGACCTCAGTCCCTCTTATTAAAATAGGAAGTTGTCTTGGCAATCGTGACCACGCAACCATTATCCATGGCTGCGAAAAGATTAAAAAAGACCTTTCCGGCAACGAAAATCTGCAGTCTACCATTGAAACCCTGAAGAAAAAAATCAACCCTCCTTTATAAACATAAGGGTGTGGATATCCTGTTGAATTTTTGTGGATGAAATTCACAGTGATTCTGAGTGTTTATAACTTCAGAATTATCCTCAGGTTCAGGTCTTGTTATCAACCAGTTTTCCCATTGTGGAAAACCTTATATTTTCAAGCATTTTAGGGGTTATCCACATATCCACAGCCCCTACTACTGATACTACTGAAAATAATATATTTATATATCCATTTATACGGAAAGGGGTTATTCACATTCATGAAAGTCTATTTTGAAAAATCAGCCCTCATGAGTGCTATCAACACAGTCTTAAAAGCAGTTCCTTCTAAGACGAATTATAAAATATTAGAATGCATCTTGATCGATGCACGTCAATCTTATGTAAAATTTACTACTAATGACACCGAACTGGGTATCGAAACAACCATTGATGCACGTATTGAAACACCTGGTATTACTGCAATTAATGCAAAACTTTTTGCAGAAATCATCCGGAAACTTCCGGATAATGAAATTCTTCTTCAGATTAAGGACAATACTGCATTAATTCAGTGTGAAAATGCTAAGTTTAAGATCATGTGTGATGATCCGGATACCTATATTCAGCTGCCTCAGTTCAGCAAGGATAAATCCATCACCATGTCACAGTATGCATTGAAAGAGGTAATACGTCAGACGATTTTCTCTATTTCCATGAATGACACCAATCTGGCTATGGCTGGTGAGTTATTTGAAGTAAAGGAAAACCAGTTGAGAGTGTGCTCCCTGGACGGACACCGAATTTCCATTCGTAAAGTAGAACTGAACGATGTTTATCCTAATTTTGAAGTAGTAGTGCCCGGTAAGTCTCTGAGTGAGATTAGTAAGATTCTTACCGGAGAAGCTGATCATGAAGTTCGGATCTTCTTCTCCAGAAATCATATTTCCTTTGAGTTTGACCAGACCATCGTTGTCAGCCGCCTTATTGATAAAAAGTACTTTAACGTTGATCAGATGCTGAGCAACGACTACGAAACCTGTATTACCGTTAACAAAAAAATCTTATTAGACAGTATTGAACGGTCTACACTGCTGATTAAAGAAAGCGATAAGAAACCGATCATTTTCAATATCAGTGAAAATTCCATGGAATTAATCATGAATTCCTCTCTGGGATCCATGCGCGATGAAATCATGGTGAACCAGTTTGGTAAAGATATCATGATCGGATTTAACCCCAGATTCATGATTGAAGCGCTGCGTGTTATTGATGACGAAGAAGTTCAGCTTTATACCATTAATGCAAAAGCTCCCTGCTTTATCAAAGATCAGGAAGAAAATTATATTTATTTAATCCTGCCGGTAAACTTTAATCTGGCGAGATAGTAAAAAGGAATCATAAGGAGAAAGTTTATGAATGAATTAAAGTTAAGACCAGAAGATGAATTCATCAAATTAGGTCAGGCTTTGAAAGCTGTGAATATGGTGTCTTCCGGAGTGGAAGCCAAGATTGTAATCCAGAACGGTGAAGTTCTGGTTAATGGTGAGGTGGATACACGCCGGGGCAAAAAGTTATACGATGGTGATACATTTACTTATCAGGGAGAGACCGTGAAGGTTATTCGATAGTTCATGATTATTAAACGTCTGGATCTGATGAATTTCAGAAATTATGAGACACTGACTCTGGAACCGGGGGATGGAACTAACATTTTCTATGGGGATAATGCCCAGGGAAAGACCAATGTGCTGGAAAGTATTTATATGTGTTCATCTGCCCGGTCTCACAGAGCTTCCAGAGATCGGGAAATGATCCGATTTGATGCAGAAGAAGCCCATATTAAAATGCTGGTGGATAAGCACGGTTCCCAATACCGCATTGATATGCATTTGAAAAAGAGTAAATCAAAGGGGATTGCTGTTAATGGAATCCCCATAAAAAAAGTAAGTGAATTGTTTGGTATTGTAAATATTATCTTTTTTTCACCGGAGGATTTGAATCTGGTGAAAAAAGGACCCGCAGAACGACGTCGTTTTATTGATTTTGAGCTTTGCCAGTTGGACAAGGTCTATACCAATCACTTGATGAATTATAATAAAGTTCTGCTGCAGAGAAACAAGCTTTTGAAAGATATGGCTTTTAATCCGGCCTTATCAGATACCTTGTCCGTGTGGGACGAACAACTGATCGCTTATGGTGAGTCTGTTATGAAAGACCGGGCAAAATTTGTTGAACAACTGAATTCGGTTATTCAGGGGCTTCATGAAACCTTAACCGGCGGTAAGGAAAAGATTGAGATTGTTTATGAACCGGATGCTGCACCGGGCCGCTTTGAAGATGAACTTCATGGAAGCCGGGAAAGAGATTTGAAACAGCATTCTACCTGCAAGGGGCCTCATCGGGATGATATTTGTTTTCTGGTAAATGGAATTGATATTCGCAAATACGGGTCTCAGGGGCAGCAGAGGACGGCGGCTTTGTCATTGAAACTGTCAGAAATTGAATTAGTGCGTCGGTTGATTCATGATACCCCCATACTTTTGTTGGATGATGTTTTGTCGGAACTGGACAGCTCCAGGCAGACCCAGCTGCTGGCTACCATAAAGGATACACAGACCTTTATTACCTGTACTGGTCTGGATGAATTTGTAAATTGCAGATTTCCCATAGATTCTCTGTTTGAAGTATCCGCAGGAACTGCAGTACGGAAAAATTAAGTAACAGTTCAGCTTGGCTGAACTGTCTTGAATAAATTCAGCAAGCATTCATAATTTTCTTCGAAAATTATTCATTTGGCTAAACGCCAAATACGATTTTCTGCCCAAAATACCGTTTACAAGCAAGCTTGACACGGTATTTTGAACAAAAATCATGCTTGGCTGAATAGTTGCAAAATAAGAGAATTTGATTTAAAATATAATTTTAACATTTTGTAATGATGAAATGATTACAATGTTTTTTGATAGATGGGATAGATTGTTGTAATTGCTCAGTAAGTAATTCTAAAGAGACTGAACCGTTACACATCGTTTATTTTTGTTTATTTAAATTGTTTATTAACTAATTTTGTTGATTGAGTGATAGAATGATTTTTATGGTGATTGACCAGTGTGTGATTTTGGATGCATGGAGTCCGGTTGCCTGAAATCGTGTTTGGGAAAGGAGCTGTAATAGTCTATGAGTCAGGATTATAGTGCGGACCAGATTCAGATTCTGGAAGGACTGGAAGCTGTCAGAAAACGACCTGGTATGTATATCGGAAGTACCTCTAAAAGAGGACTTCATCACCTTGTCTATGAAATTGTAGATAACTCTGTAGATGAGGCACTGGCAGGATTTTGTTCTGAAATTGAGGTGCAGATCAATGAAGACAATTCTGTAACCGTAACCGATGATGGACGCGGTATGCCGGTTGATATCCATCCGAAAGCAGGAGTTCCCGCTGTTCAGGTTATTTTTACCGTATTGCATGCAGGCGGTAAATTTGGCGGTGGGGCTTATAAAGTGTCCGGTGGTCTTCATGGGGTTGGCGCATCCGTTGTAAATGCCCTTTCTGACTGGCTGGAAGTGCAGATCTGCAGTAACTGCAAAGTGTACAGACAGCGTTATGAAAGAGGTGCAGTGGTTACACCTCTGGAAGAGATTGGTACCTGCGGGCCCGATAAACATGGTTCTCAGGTAACTTTTAAGCCGGATGGAACCATATTTGATGAAACTGTATTTGATTATGCTACTTTAAAACAGCGTCTGCGGGAGATGGCATTCCTTACCAAAGGACTGAAGATCACGCTGCGGGATGTGAGAGAAGACAGCAAACATGAGCATGTTTTCCATTATGAAGGTGGTATTAAAGAATTTGTAACCTATCTGAACCGCAGTACAGAAGCTATTTACCCTCAGGTTATTTACTGCGAAGGTGTAAGAGATAATATTGTAGTGGAAGTTGCCATGCAGCATAATGATTCCTTTAATGAGAATTGCTACAGCTTCGTAAACAATATTACAACACCGGAAGGTGGAACACATCTGGCCGGTTTTAAGAGCGCTCTTACCAAAACATTTAATGATTATGCAAGAAAAGCGAAACTGATCCGGGAAAATGAATCCCTGGATGGCGAGGATATCCGTGAAGGTTTAACTGCCATTATCAGTATTAAGATCGAGGATCCTCAGTTTGAAGGACAGACCAAGCAGAAACTGGGCAACAGTGAAGCAAGAAGTGCTGTGGACAGAGTGGTAAGTACACAGCTGGAGCTGTTTTTGGAACAGAATCCTCAGGTAGCCCGTTTGATTTGTGATAAAGCAATCCTGGCACAGCGCGCTCGTGCAGCTGCCAGAAAAGCAAGAGATCTGACCCGCCGTAAAACCGCTCTGGACGGTATGGCACTGCCTGGCAAACTGGCAGATTGTTCCGACAAAAATCCGGAAAATTGCGAAATTTACATCGTTGAGGGTGATTCTGCGGGTGGTTCTGCAAAGAGTGCCCGTTCCAGAAGTACACAGGCCATTCTGCCTCTGCGTGGTAAGATTCTGAACGTAGAAAAGGCAAGATTGGACCGCATTTATGGAAACGCAGAAATTAAGGCAATGATTACAGCATTTGGTACGGGAATTCATGATGATTTTGATATTACCAAGCTGCGTTATCATAAAATTATTATTATGACCGATGCCGACGTGGATGGCGCCCATATCAGTACGTTGTTATTAACATTTTTATATCGTTTTATGCCTGAGCTGATCAAACAGGGATATGTTTACCTGGCTCAGCCTCCTCTTTATAAGGTGGAGCGCAACAAAAAGGTATGGTATGCATACAGTGATGAGGAGCTGAATGAGATCCTGAAGGAAATCGGCCGTGACAACAGTAATAAGATCCAGCGTTATAAAGGTCTGGGTGAAATGGATGCATCTCAGCTTTGGGAAACCACCATGGACCCTGAACGCCGTATTCTGCGCCGGGTAACTATGGATGAAGCCAACAGCGCAGCCATTGACCTGACATTTACCACATTAATGGGTGATAAGGTAGAACCCAGACGTGAATTTATCGAAGCCAATGCGAAGTTTGTAAAGAATCTGGATATTTGATGAGGAGGAATAACAAATGGATCAGACCATATTTGATAAGGTACATGATATTGACCTGCAGGAAACCATGGAAACCTCGTATATCGACTATGCCATGAGTGTTATTGCGGCCAGAGCATTGCCTGACGTAAGAGACGGTTTAAAACCCGTACAGAGAAGAATTCTCTTCTCCATGATTGAACTGAATAACGGTCCTGACAAGCCTCATCGTAAATGTGCGCGTATTGTCGGTGATACCATGGGTAAATATCACCCTCATGGTGACAGCTCCATTTATGAAGCACTGGTAAAGCTTGCGCAGGATTTTAATACTCGTTACCCTCTGGTAGACGGACATGGAAATTTTGGCTCCATCGACGGAGATGGTGCCGCAGCCATGCGTTATACAGAAGCAAGACTGAGTAAGATTTCCATGGAAATGCTGTCCGATATCAATAAAGACACGGTAGATTTTGTACCGAACTTTGATGATACGGAAAAAGAACCTGCTGTACTTCCTTCACGCTATCCGAACCTTCTGGTAAATGGTACCAGCGGTATTGCGGTAGGTATGGCAACGAATATTCCGCCTCACAATATGGGTGAAACCATTGATGCGGTGGTTAAGATTATTGATAATCAGATTGACGAAGATCGTGAAACTTCCATTGATGAGCTTATGGCAATCGTAAAAGGTCCGGATTTCCCCACAGGTGCGGAAATCATGGGCAGAAGCGGAATTGAGGAAGCTTATCGTACCGGCCGCGGTAAGATTAAAGTGCGTGCCGTAGCCAATATTGAAGCTATGCCCAACGGCAAATCCCGGATTTTAGTCACTGAAATTCCTTATATGGTAAATAAGGCCAGACTCATTGAGAAAATCGCTGATTTGGTCAAAGAAAAGAAGCTGGATGGTATTACAGACCTTCGTGATGAGTCAGACCGTACCGGTATGCGCATCTGTATTGAGCTGCGCCGTGATGTGAATGCTAATGTCATGCTGAATAAGCTGTACAAGCATACCCAGATGATGGATACCTTTGGTGTTATCATGCTGGCACTGGTGGATAATGAACCCAAAGTCCTGAATTTGAAAGAAATGCTGGTGCATTATCTGAATCATCAGAAAGAGGTTGTTACCAGAAGAACCAGATACGAACTGAATAAGGCAGAAGAGCGTGCGCATATTTTACAGGGGCTGCTGATTGCACTGGATCATATCGATGAAGTCATCAGTATCATCCGTGCATCACGCAATACCCAGGAAGCAAAGCAGAATTTAATGGAGCGTTTCCAGCTTTCCGATGCTCAGGCCCAGGCCATTGTAGACATGCGTCTGCGTGCGCTGACCGGTCTGGAAAGAGAAAAACTGGAAGCAGAATATCACGAACTGATGGTTCAGATCGAGAAGCTGAGAGCCATTCTGGCAGACGAAAAGAAGCTGCTGAAGGTGATCCGCGATGAAATTACCGCAATCCGTGAAAAATACAGCGATGAAAGACGTACTGCCATCAGTATGGACGAAGCAGAACTGGATAATGAAGACCTGATTCCGGATGAATCTGTGGTTATTACCATGACAAATTTAGGTTATATCAAACGTATGAACGCGGATACTTTCCGTGCCCAGCATCGCGGCGGCAAGGGAATTAAAGGCATGCAGACGGTGGACCAGGATTTCATTGAAGAACTGATCCTGACAAGAACCCATCGTTACTTGATGTTCTTCACCAACAAGGGACGCGTGTACCGTCTTAAGACCTACAAAATCCCTGAGGCTGGCAGAACTGCCAGAGGTACAGCCATTGTAAACCTCTTACAGCTTCAGCCGGAAGAAAAAATTACCGCGATCATTCCTCTGAAAGAGTTTGAGCCTGGTAAATTCATCTTTATGGCTACACGTTATGGTATGGTAAAGAAGACTCCTATGGAGGATTTTGTAAACATCCGAAAAACCGGACTTCAGGCTATCAATATGCGCGAAAATGATGAGCTTATTGAAGTAAAATACACCGATGGTGACCGTGAACTGTTCCTGATCAGTCAGAAGGGTCAGTGTATCCGTTTCCATGAAAAAGATGTACGTCCCACAGGCAGAAGTTCCATGGGTGTACGTGGTATGGATCTGGCAGAGGATGACATGGTAATCGGCATGCAGATGGACAGTCAGGGCGAATACCTGCTGTTTGCAACCTTACGCGGTCTTGGAAAGAAGACATTAATGAGTGAATTCAACGTTCAGAACCGTGGCGGAAAAGGTGTAAAATGCTATAAACTCAATGAAAGAACCGGCGATCTTGTGGGTGTAAAAGCAGTAAAAGATGGCCAGGAACTGATGATCGTCACCACAGGCGGGATTATTATCCGAATCAGTATCGATGGTATTTCTACCTTGGGAAGAGTAGCTTCCGGCGTAAAACTTATTGATGTGGATGAAGAGAAAAATGGTCTGGTGGCAAGTATCGCGAAAGTAAAAAATGAAGATGCCGAAAAGCAGGCAGAGGAAGTTGATGATGCAGGTACAGAAGCAGCAGATTTGATCGATGCTGCTGAAGATACTGCAGCAGAAGATTTTGATGCAGAGGCGCCGGCAGAAGAATAAATTTTGCAGGAATGTATGGAATTGTAAAGGAAAGAGTGGAGATGGAAACTTCACCCTTTCCTTTCTTTCGTAAAAAATTACCCGCAGTGGATAAAAGTGGTGTATCCTTCTGTCTGCTGGGGGGCAGAAATTAATTTATCAGAAGACGCAAAGCAATAAGGTGTTAAGCGTATTCTGAGCATAAGGAGGAAATATGAGAGACGTATCGGTTGATATCATTACACAGAATATTAAAGAAATGTGCATTGAAGCCAATCATTTTCTTTCAAATGACATGAAAGAAGTATTTAACCGTTCACTGGAAACGGAAGAATCCCCTTTAGGTAAACAGATTCTGGGACAGCTGGTAGAAAATATGCAGATTGCAGGTCAGGAGATGATTCCCATCTGTCAGGATACAGGTATGGCTGTTATTTTTATTGAAGCAGGTCAGGATGTTCATTTTACAGGAGGCTTGCTGGAAGATGCCATTAATGAAGGTGTGAGACAGGGATATACAGAAGGTTATCTGAGAAAATCCGTTGTAAAAGATCCTCTCATCCGTGAAAACACAAAAGACAACACACCTGCGGTCATTCATTATTCTATCGTAAGCGGTGACCAGGTAAAAATAACCGTTGCGCCCAAAGGATTTGGCAGCGAAAATATGAGCCGTGTATTTATGCTGAAGCCCGCAGATGGAATCGAAGGGGTGAAGAATGCTATTTTACAGGCTGTAAAGGACGCAGGACCCAATTCCTGCCCTCCTATGGTGGTAGGGGTAGGAATTGGTGGTACATTTGAAAAATGCGCTTATTTGGCCAAAAAAGCGCTTACAAGAAATGTAAACCAGCATTCAGAGATTCCTTATGTCCGGGAAATGGAAGAAGAACTTCTGGAAAAAATGAATAAACTGGGGATCGGTCCTGCAGGACTGGGCGGCAGAACCAGTGTTTTTGCTGTGAATATTGAAACATATCCCACACATATTGCAGGACTTCCGGTGGCTGTCAATACCTGTTGTCATGTAAATCGTCATGTAACCAGAGTACTGTAAACGAACATACTCATACCGTCTTGCCCGGCAAATGAACATGCATCTGGTCGCGCAAATACGCCAGTCTGTATGGTCGCTTGCCGGAGCTTTCATAGTAGAAAACAGGAGGGACAAAATTAATGGAAAAACATTTAACCGGACCTTTTACCGCAGAAAAAATTGCTCAGCTAAAAGCTGGAGATTATGTATATATTACCGGAACGGTATATACAGCCAGAGATGCAGCTCATAAACGGATGGCAGAAACACTGGAAAGAGGGGAAACGTTACCTTTTGATATTCAGGACCAGCTGATCTATTATTTAGGACCGTCACCGGCCAGAGAAGGCTGTGTCATTGGTTCAGCAGGTCCTACCACATCCAGCCGTATGGACAAATATGCTCCCGAACTTTTAGATCTGGGACTTCGCGGAATGATCGGCAAAGGAAAAAGAAATGAACAGGTAGTTGATGCAGTAGTAAGAAACCAGGCAATTTATTTTGCAGCAGTAGGCGGTGCAGGTGCATTGCTCTCTAAATGTATTAAAAAAGCTGAAATCATTGCATATGAAGATCTGGGAACAGAAGCCATTCGAAAACTGGAAGTGGAAAATCTGCCAGTTATTGTAGTAATTGATTCAGAAGGACAGAATCAATATGAAATTGCAGTAAAAGAATGGAAACAGGAATAAACAGGGCATAGAAATCAGTACCCTCAGTGTACAAGAATGTAGATTTCTTTATACACTGGGGGTATTTACTATTGTATTTATATTTCGCTAAATAACTTGTTTGAATTTTCATCTACTGCTGGAAAAGTAACAGTTCAGCCTTGCTGAACTGTCTTGAATGAATTCAGCAAGCATTCATAATTTTCTTCGAAATACCCTAAAGGGCACGCGATTATTCATTTGGCTAAACGCCAAATACGATTTTCTGCCCCAAATACCGTTTACAAG
>JBGVFN010000059.1:0-46210 GCA_045121095.1 Lachnospiraceae bacterium
CACTGTATAAAACATATTTTTTTCACTATTTTACTGATTTTTTGTTTTTTCCAGTTTTTATATTGACAATTAATTAACGATGTTTTATCCTAAGGGTGTTCGCGAGCAACAAAATAATTCCTGCAATACTTTAAGGAGGGACACTTATGAGTCAGCCTATTGAATGGACCAATGAAATGATTGACGCTCATGTGGATGAGCTGGTGACAAAAGCCCAGCGTGCTCTGGATACTTATTTAACCCTGGACCAGGACGCTGTTGATTATATTGTTGCAAAATGTTCCGTTGCCGGTCTGGACCAGCACGGTATTTTGGCAGAAGCTGCCGTAAATGAAACCGGTCGCGGTGTATTTGAAGATAAAGCGGTAAAAAACCTGTTTGCCTGTGAATATGTAACTTCCAACATGAAGCACCTGAAAACCGTTGGTGTAATTAAAGAGGATCCGTTAAATGGTATTGTGGAAATTGCAGAGCCTGTAGGCGTGATTTGCGGTATCGTTCCTACCACAAACCCTACTTCTACTGTAATTTTCAAATCTCTGATCGCCATTAAGACCAGAAATCCCATTATTTTCTCTTTCCACCCTTCTGCTTACAACTGCTCCGTACAGGCTGCTGTCTGCATCCGTGATGCGGCCATTGCTGCAGGTGCTCCGGCTGACTGTATCCAGTGGCTGGGCATGAAATCCATGTACGCAACAACAGCGCTGATGAACCACCCCGGTGTAGCCACAATTCTTGCTACCGGCGGAAATGCCATGGTAAAAGCTGCTTATTCCTGTGGGAAACCGGCTCTGGGCGTAGGTGCAGGAAATGTACCTTCTTATATTGAAAAAACTGCTGACATCAAACGTGCAGTCAATGACGTGGTATTATCCAAATCCTTTGATAATGGTATGATCTGTGCTTCTGAACAGGCGGCTATTATCGATCAGGAAATCTACAAACCCGTTATGGATGAATTTGCCCGTTTTAAAACCTATCTGGTCAATGCAGAAGAAAAAGCAAAACTGGAGCAGTATATGTTTGGTGCTACCGCTTACAGTGAAAATACCGCTGACGCTCACCTGAATTCTGAACTGGTCGGTAAACCTGCTGTATGGATTGCGGAAAAAGCTGGTATTCAGGTACCTGCTGATACTCAGATTCTTCTGGCAGAATGCCAGGAAGTAGGCCCCTGTGAGCCTCTTACCCGCGAAAAACTGTCTCCTGTTCTGGCTGTTTTAAAAGCCACTTCCACCGAAGACGGTATCGCCAAAGCCGCTGCCATGGTTGAATTTAACGGTCTGGGCCACTCCGCTGCCATCCACTCCATGGACCGCGATGTCATTCTCCGATTCAGCAAAGCAGTAAAAGCCATCCGTGTTATTGAAAATGCACCTTCCACCTTCGGCGGAATCGGCGGTGTTTACAATGCATTTATCCCTTCACTGACTCTGGGCTGCGGTTCTTACGGTCACAACTCCGTATCCAATAATGTCAGCGCAGTAAATCTGATCAACATCAAACATGTGGGAAGGAGAAATAATAACATGCAGTGGATCAAACTTCCTCCGAAAATTTATTTTGAACGTAATTCCATCCGTTACCTGCTGGATATGAAAGAAATGGAACGTGCCATGATCGTAACAGACCGGGGTATGTATACACTGGGCTATGTGGCTAAAATTGAAAGTGTGATTAAATCCAGAAGAAATGACGTGGATATTGAACTGTTCTTTGATGTGGAATCTGACCCTACTTTCCATACCGTTAAGAAAGGTCTGGAACTGATGAAAAACTTCCGTCCCGACACCATTATCGCGCTGGGCGGCGGCTCTGCCATGGATGCAGCCAAGGTTATGTGGCTCATGTACGAACATCCGGAAGTAAACTTCAACGATATCAAACAGAAATTCATGGATATCCGCAAACGTGCATTTAAATTCCCGGAACTGGGAAAACAGGCAAAATTAATCTGTATCCCCACCACCTCCGGTACCGGCTCTGAGGTTACTCCCTTCGCCGTTATCACCGATTCCGACGAAAATAAGAAATACCCTCTGACTGACTATGCACTGACTCCCACCATTGCCATCGTGGACCCCGAACTGACCATGAGTCTCCCGGCTTCCATCGCTGCTGACACCGGTATCGACGTACTGACCCATGCAGTTGAGGCATTTGTCTCCATCCTGGCATCCGATTACACCGATGGTCTGGCAAGACAGGCAGTCAAGATGGTATTTGATTATCTGCCCCGCTCCGTAAAGAACGGTAAAAACGACCCCGAAGCCCGTGAAAAAATGCACAATGCCGCAACCATCGCCGGTATGGCATTTGCTAACGCATTCCTTGGCATGAACCACTCTCTGGCGCACAAGATCGGCGGTGAATTCCACATTCCTCACGGACGTACCAATGGTATTCTTCTGCCCCATGTCATCCGCTACAACGGCACCGTACCTACCAAGCTGAACATCTGGCCCAAGGTAGAACGCTACAAAGCAGATGAAAAATACATGGAACTGGCTCAGCTCATCGGTCTGCATCCTTCCACACCCGCCGAAGGGGTGAAAATGTTTGCCGATGCCTGCGAAAAACTCTGCGCAGAGGTAGGTATTGCTCCCAATATCAAATCTCAGGGCATTGCAGAAGAAGACTGGAACGAAGCAGTACACCGCATCGCCATGAATGCATACGAAGATCAGTGTACACCTGCCAACCCCAGAATGCCCCTTGTTAAGGATATGGAAGATATCCTGCATACCATCTATGCATATGAAAGAGCATAAATAACGTAACAGCTCAGCCTTGCTGAACTGTCCTGAATAAATTCAGCATCCTGCTTATTTTATACGTCTTCTGCCAGATTTTCGCCTTCATCGGCTTCTTCCTGGTGAATGGCTGCATGTTCTTCCGGAGGCGTATCTGTAATACGCAGCTGTATAACGGCCTGGGAATAATTAAAAGACATCCGAATGTACTTTTCTTTTTCCTGGGCCGCTTTTGCAGCTTCCGCCGCAATTTCCAGCAGCACTTCCCGTGTCAGATAACCGCCCCGCCAGTGAAATACAAAATATTCCTGCTTTTTACGAAGAACAGTCCGAAGGCGTTTGCCCACATCTTCCATCTTCGTTAAAGACAGCCTGTTTTCTTTATAATAGAAATGATTGCCGTCTGTGCAGACAGGAATCGGATACATGACCGGACGATGGTCGCGGAAAATCTTTTTATCATCCAGATTAAAGTAATCAAAACGTTTCTGCCCATACCGACCCAGTGAATTGTCAAATGTTGCATCCAGATGGTACCACTGTCCCTGAATCTTAATCACATTCCACGCATGACGGTATTTCACACCATGATCCGGATCCGCATCACAAATAGCTATCACACAGGGAATCCCCACTTCATCACAAAGAAGCTTCACCGTTTTGGCGATTCCTTCACATACACCGATCCCCTGCTGCAAAGAACCGATAATCTCATGAGAATAGCTTTTCTTCAATTTATCATAGGTTACATGATTACAAATAAACTCATGAATATATAATTCCTTTTCCAGATCTGTACGCATAGCCTGAGCAGGACGCACCAGTCTTGTCACACGTCCCTGAAGCGCCTTCTGGTGCTCCTTAATCTTCTTTTTTTCAAACATATATACCGGTGTCAGCTGCATACTTTCAGCCCCCTCCGCATATCGACAGGAAAAGCTGGTCACATAGAAAATCCACGGATTATCCAGCCTCAGGCGAAAGAAAATCTCCGACAATTCCCGCATACTTAACCGAAGCACCGGAAAAGATGACGCAAGTGACGTAAACCCTTCCAGCATGGCATGATAAACACTCTGCTGCTGCCGGTTCATCTGTCTGTAATAATAACGATTCATATTAAACTCCCGCTTATCATTCTAAAACATGTCTGAAAAATCATTCAGGCAGTCTGCACGCCCTGTATAAAGCCTTTTTCAGACACACTCTAAATTTTACCATACGGCTTTTTCCTTTTACAAAGCAGACTTTATATATACATATTAATTACAACCCAGCCCAACAGCATCAGATACCAGACTCCGGCCACCCGGAAAATTAATTTCCCCAGCTTGCCTTCTGATTTGGACAGCTTCAGGCAGAATCGTTCTTTGGACAGCGGCCACAAAAGCATCTCGCCTCGTTTATTTAATATATCCAGCACCATATGTGATGCATAGGCTACAAAAAACCAGAATGTCAGCTCCTGATGGTTCCCTGCCATAGTGCTGAAAAGCCATGTAAAGATCAATAGTGCTGCAACGGAATGGGTTGCCGACCGATGCTCTGTCATGGCGCCCACAAAAATCCCGATTACAAAAAAGAATGCATATTGCCAGTCCACAGATGTACCTGTAAGCCACTGAACCAGAAAACAAAAAACCACCAACTTAACAATGCATTGAAAACCCTGATTCATATGTGTTTCGTACTGGTCACAATCCGGCAGTGTAGATGCAATGACAGCCGCCCCGCTTCCCATTACCACTCCGGGCAAAGTTAAAGTCTCCGGCATCAAAAAAGCCGCCGCTGTCAGACCACAGGCAAGACCAGCTGCTGTATGTGTACTTCCATTCATATGGGATTACCCCTTTCTTATCTATTAACATATTTCGTAAACAGGATTATATTATACCGAATATTTGTTCTTACGGCAAGTATATAATTGTTACAACATTTTATACCTTTTATAGATTTTTGCAATAAATTATTTTTTATATCCGCATTGCAAAAAATGCCGATATACTTTATACTTTCTATAGAAATATTTGTTTATATTGTACATGTATTCGACGAAAAATAAAAATTCAGCTTTCTTTTGTACTAGTGCGTGGTTTTATAAGATGCTTCGATACATGTATCTTACAAAATACCTGTATGGTATTGCTATTATGATGCAGGAGCTTTATAATAGCAGGTGGAGATAGAAAGTCCTTTAATTTATGGGAATAGTTAGGTAACTGGTGTGCCTCCTGGTCTTCAAAACCTGTGTGGGGTGTTGATCATCCCGGGTGGGTTCGATTCCCACATATTCCCGCCAGCAATTCACAGTTTTCAGTATGTTTGTTATTTTTGAAAAACTGTATCGTATCATATAAAAAGAAAGGGCGGCAATACAACATATCACTTATGCTTGTATTGCTGCCCTTTCTTTTTATCCATGCAGTTTTTTAGTAACTATTCAACAAGGCTGAACTGTTACGTTTTTTAACCTCTAGAACGTGTTAAATTCACTTTATTATTTTACAAAAATCTCATTCCCTTCAACTAATGGGGATTTCTTATAACGCAGATTCTCTCTCACTTTCCGTCCCATTTTTCCGTGTCAGATGGATACTGTCAAAATATTCCATAAGGGGTTTTACATTTTTTCTGGAAGTATTTAAAAGATCACGCACACCGGAAATGGTAATCTTACCGTCTTTTTTCAGTACAGGAATTACTTTTTCTTTTGCTTCCTCCAGATACTGGGGTAATGTATAGATATTTTCATAGACCTTTACAACCTTCTGTTCAAAGACCATGTTCTGCAGTACATCATCCCGATACTGTTCCTGCTCTTCCATAAAGGTAATTTCCGGGAAACGCAGGAAATTAAAACCAGCTTCTTTCAGATTTCTGATGATCCATTTTTCCATTTTCTGGTAATTACGGTCTTTCCACAAACGGAAATCTGCCATGTTGACACATTCCAATTCTACTTTAATCTTACCTTCTTCTTCCCAGTGATGCAGCAGCTGGTCGAAAATTGCCTGTTTTGCAGCGGGAAGCAATTTATTATGAAGCTCTGATTTAAACATACCCCTGCGGTATTTATAAGTTTCATGGTATTCCTTCAGCAGGATCTCCAGATCTTCCAGAAGCTCCATTTCCCAGAAACAATGCAGCAGATACCGCTCTTTTCGCACCGGCAGTTCCACGATACGATGATTTTCCACCAATTTTGCAATGGCAGGCTCCAGTTCCTCTGCAGGGAAAGCACCTTTAGCGGCCACCGCTTTTACGGTAGTCATGGATTTTTCGGCTTCTTTTACCATATATTCCAGGATTTCCTCTGCACCACCCTTTTCTTTCTGGCGCATTTCCTCCAGAGTCGATTCGGACATACGGCGTTTTTTCACTGCCAGCTGATCCAGTACTTCTCCTCCGGCAATGGTTTCCAGAGGGGAGTAAAAACGCAAAATAAAACGGTCTTTTTTCCGTACTGCGATGGGTTCTTCCAGAAGAAGCTGGGCATACCCCTCCTGTCCCGGCAAAAGTTCATCCGTATCCAGCAGTACAGCACGGCAAAGCACCTGTGTGGTTCCAATGCAAAGATGCAGGCGTCCTCTGTTCTTAATACTGCGCTCCGTCAGCTCCAGCATACGGATTTTTACATCCAGACGATCTGTATTCTGCATACTGTCAGGCGGCGCCAGCACATCCCCGCGATGCACATCTTCCTTTTTCACATTGGAAAGATTGATGGCCACACGCTGACCAGCGTAAGCCTGCTCCACATCCTGGTCATGTACCTGAATATTACGGATTTTGCAGGGCAGATCCTTCGGATACAGCGCCAGCTGCGTTTCTTTATTTAAAACACCGGAAATCAATGTTCCTGTTACAATGGTTCCAAATCCTGACAGGGTAAAAACACGGTCTATGGGCAAACGGGGAATTTCGCTGATGTCTCTTTCCTCTGTCTGCTCCGTCAGCTCATCAATGAGCTGAATCAGCTGCGGCAGTCCCTGGCCCGTTACTGATGAAACACACACCATGGGAGATTTGGCATATAAAGAATGTTTCAGCTGTTCACGGATTTCCTCCTGAATCATGGAAACCCATTCCTCATCCACCATGTCACATTTGCTCAGCACTAAAATGGCATTACGCACGCCCAGCTGCTCCAAAATTGCAATATGCTCCCTGGTCTGAGGCATGATTCCTTCATCAGCAGCAATCAAAATCAGTACTAAATCCATCCCCACAACGCCAGTTACCATGTTTCCTACAAATTTTTCATGCCCCGGTACATCGATAATCCCGATTCTTGTTCCGCTGGGCAGATCAAAATGCGTAAATCCCAGCTCAATGGTAATACCCCTGCGTTTTTCTTCTTCCAGACGATCCGCATCATATCCAGTCAGAGCCTTGATCAGGCTGGTCTTGCCGTGATCAATATGCCCTGCGGTTCCTACTATAATATTTTTCATTGAAATATCTCCTATTGACAGCGTTCATTTTCCACATGCACTTCTCTATATGTTTTATTGCAGCAGTTCTGCATTCTGACAGCTGTTTTTCTTCCGCCTTCACAGCTACTTTTTCTTTCAACTCTTACAGCTGCTTTTTCAACTCTTACAGCCGTTTCTCTTTCACTTTTACAGCTGTTTTTTCTTTCCCTGCTTCCCTTTAAAACATACACGCTGTACGCACTTCTATGCATGCATCTTCTCCATAGACTTCCCTTCCCTGATTCCAAATAAGAAAATAAGAGAACGGAGTTTTCAAAACCTCTATGGGCACATTTTTTATAAAATCTGCAATCCTTCTTCGATCAGCAGCGGGATTTCCTCATCAAATACCGTCTGCATGTGAAGCTGGAACTGCCCGTCCTGAAGCCGTCCGATTACGGGACGGTTCAAACTGCGAAATGCTTTCTCCAGTCCTTCCGTAGTTAAAATACCATCTTCTGCTTTTGCGCCAGGACAGGGAACAATGGTTACACCGGCCCCGTCAAACTGATGAAGGGGCAATGTTCCGCCGCCCATCTGTGCTTCCAATGGACAAACATCGATCTGATACCGGCCTTTTGCCGCCTCTGCCCAGGCATTGGCCAGCTTCTGAGCCCGAACCATCTGTTCTTCCCTGGTATTTGCAAACATTTTAAGCACCGGAATCCGTTCCATCAGCTGTGCCGGACTGCAGCGATAATATTCTCGCCACACCAGTTCCAAAGAAGCTGCCGTAAATTTATCAATACGAAGCGCTCTGGTAAGAGGGTGCTTTTTGATCTGATCAATATACTGCTTCTTTCCGGCAATAATACCAGCCTGAGGACCACCCAGCAGCTTATCCCCACTAAAGCAGACCAAATCGGCTCCCGCTGCCAGCACCTCCTGAACCGTAGGCTCATGAGAAATACCATATCGGCGCAGGTCTACCAGAATTCCACTTCCCAGATCTTCCACAAAAGGAACACCCCGCTTTACGCTTAACTCTGCCAGTTCTTTGGTGGAAACATTCTCGGAAAACCCTACAATCCGGTAATTACTGGTATGAACCTTTAAAAGAAGTCCCGTATTTTCACCAATCGCTTCTTCATAATCGGAAAGATGGGTTTTATTGGTGGTTCCCACCTCGCAAAGTTCTGCACCGCCCTGTCGGATTACATCAGGCACCCGGAACTTGCCGCCAATTTCAATCTGCTCTCCGCGGGAAACAATAACTTCCTTTCCGCAAGCCATAGCACTGAGCGTCAGCAAAACCGCACCCGCATTATTATTTACCGCCATGGCACTTTCCGCGCCAGTCACCTGGCAGATGAGACGTTCAAAATGAGAGTAACGCTCACCTCTGTGCCCCTCTTCCAGGTTATACTCCAGATTGGAATACCCGGACACCAGCTCCGCAATCTTTTCTGCATGCTCCCTTGCAATGGGCGCACGGCCCAGATTGGTATGTAAAATCGTTCCTGTAGCATTAATAACCCGCCGAAACCCAGTCATCTCCTGCCCCCGCAGGCTGTCACAGATCCGATCCGGCAATTTCTCCAGTTCCTGTTCAAAAAGCTCTATATTCCCATCCTTTACCAGACCACGTACCCTGTCTGTTTCCTTACGGATACACTCTGTTACCGCCTTTTTGCCAAATTCTCCAATCAGGCTCTGCACCTGCGGCATCTCCAGCAGCACATCCACCTTTGGAATCCTTCGGTATAATTCTTTCACTCGCACACCTTCTCTCCCAAATCAATACACCCTTATCCCGCAAAAACTCCGATTACTTGCTGAATAAGCTCAAAATCGTTCCCCCTGCGAAAGCACATCTGAAATTCATTACAACGCGCCCTGGGTTGTTACATTTTTCACATATTTTTTTGGATAAATTTTTATTTTATAGTTCATATTGTATATTTGTGTAAGAGAAAAGTCAATCTGAAAAAGTATATCACCGCAGGTTTTTTAAAGCTATTTCTGATATTTTGCAATAAAAAAATCCGCATCTGTACGTTCCATACAAACACGGACTTTTTGTGACTAGTACTGTTACATTTGCCCTGCCCCTTCCTCAAAAACTTCCGGAGATATCTTCTCCTCCCGGACATAATTCAGCATATGTTCCATAACCCACATACAGGCCGCTGCGTCTTTATGATCACAAAAATCAGGGGACTCCATCCCCAGCCGCAAAACCGAACACATGCGGGCGATCTCCTCCAGTACAACACCTGTTTCACACAGACGGTCCATCAAATCCAGCACTTTCCTCTGTTCCCTTTCAAATTCCGGATTCTTGCCCACTTTCATATTCTGGTTTACTTCGTTTTCCTTTACGCTCATGAAAATACCTTCTTTCTTCTATTCAGTTTTTAGCAAATCATCTGGTGCTATCTTTTGGACAGTTCCAGATTTTCAACACCTTATTAGTATGTGGTATTAACTTATCACAAAGGAAAAAGCCTGTCATTCGGTTATAAACTCAATGACAGGCCGCGATTTTTATGCTACGATTATTTATTAACTTTTAGTATGTATTAACCTCCAGCAGCTATTAACTTCCAGCAGGATTGCCCTCTGTTTACAATCAGACTTTCACAATCCAGCTGATGTGGAATGTTATGATTGCTCCAACGTGTTTCTTCTGCGCCGATACACATCCATTCGATGCATCTGTGGAATTCGTTCATAACGTCGTTTTTGATACAGTTTATATGCAGAAGGCTCTGCCACCACCAGCCAGTTCATGGGGACCTGCAGCAGAAAGCTCAAAGCATACAGGTGATCCAGCGAGGGCAATGTCTTCCCGTGAAACCAGTTATAGATTGACTGCGGACAGCCAATCCGAAGAAAGCTCTGTAATTGTCTGACCGTATATCCATTTACCCGGCACAGCCGGCAAATTCGTTCTCCAGTCTGTTTCATATCAATAATCGGTGCCTGCATCTTTTCTTCACTCCGTTCTGATTCTATAGTAAGCTACTGAGAATTCTATGTCTTTTCATACTGTCTATTTTGAATTTATTATACTATAAGTATATTAAAAATTCAATAGAGATATGATAATATCTAAAATTCCTAAAATCAGTTCTTATGACATACGAATCACCAAAAATTCATTCCACCTCCTGAGTTTTAATTGTATATTTTCTCCAAAAAGTTTCTGATTTGTTTTTTCTCAAATCCATGGCACCCTTCTGTACCTGCAAAAGTACGTTTTTTCCGCATTTTAGGCACATTGAACAACAAAAACCCTAAAAATTGTTCTGATAATTTATTTGTAAAAAAGCCAGTTGCAAGCTACAATAATATCTGGTTTTTTTAGGAAACGGATTGTTTTACAAAGATTTTTGTCTGGATTTGTTCCCTACCCATCCTGATCTGTCATTTCTTTGTAAACTTCCAACAACGTATCCATATAAGAAGAGTATTCTTTCCCCATAACAGAACACTCTTCCAATCGGACAAGTCTGCTGACGCAGACATCACCTATTCTAATGAAAGTCGGAGGTATAAAGTCTTGAAACAACACAAATTTGATACCCGTGTGCAGTATTTAAAATACCAGGTACTGCGCGAAATCGCCAGAGAGGCCTGGAATGACTCTCTGCTGGAAAACCTGCACGATATTCCCAAGCGTATTCTGCCCAAAGATCACCCCACCATGCGCTGCTGTATTTATAAAGAACGTGCCATTCTGGCAGAACGTATGCAAATTGCCATGGGCGGCGACAAATCCAACCCCAATATTATCGAGGTTATTGATATTGCCTGTGATGAATGCCCCATGAGTGGGTATGAAACCACTGACCTGTGCCGCGGCTGTCTTGCTCATCGCTGTGAAGAAGCCTGCAAAAAAGGTGCAATTACCTTTGATGAACATATGAAGGCACATATTGACAAGTCTAAATGTGTCAACTGTGGCGCATGTGCTAAAGTATGCCCTTACTCTGCCATTACCAACCGCAAACGCCCCTGTGAAACTGCCTGCAAAGTAAAAGCAATTCATGCAGGTCCCGAAGGTGCTGCCCAGATTGATTATGAAAAATGTATTTCCTGCGGCGCATGCGTTTACCAGTGTCCTTTCGGCGCTATTTCTGATAAATCCTACATTCTGGAAGTAATCGATCTAATCAAAAAGAGTGAAAATAATACACGCTACAATGTTTATGCCATCGTAGCACCTTCCATTGCCGGTCAGTTCTACTATGCCAAACCCGGTCAGATTTTAAGTGCGCTGAAAGCTCTTGGTTTCGACACAGTAATCGAAGCCGCACTGGGCGCAGATATGGTAGCTTACAGAGAATCCAAAGAAGTATCTGAAACGGACAGCTTTGTAACCAGCTCCTGCTGCCCCGCTTTCGTATCCTATGTAGATAAACAGTTCCCTCAGCTGAAAGATCATGTTTCCCATAATCTTTCCCCCATGGCTGCCCTTGGCAAATACATCAAAGAACAGGAGCCTGACTGCAAAATCGTGTTCATTGGTCCCTGTACATCCAAAAAAATGGAAATGCAGCGCGAAGAAGTACGCCCCTATGTAGACAGCGTTATTACCTTTGAAGAACTTCAGGCATTATTCGACAGCCGTGACATCGTAGCACAGTCCTTTGAAGACATTTCTCTCACCGATGCTTCCCGCTTCGGCCGCATTTTTGCCCGCAGCGGCGGCTTGACAGAAGCAGTTGCTCAGGGTCTGAAAGAACATGGCGCAGATGATTTTGAATACAAGCCTGTAACCTGCGATGGTATTGAAGCCTGCCGCGTTGCCCTCCTGAAAGCCAACAAAGGATTGCTCAATGGAAACTTTATTGAAGGTATGGCCTGTGAAGGCGGATGCGTTGGCGGCGCCGGCTGTCTGACTCATGCCGAGAAAAATACAAAAGCCGTAAACCAGCACGCAGCAACTTCCGACAAAAATACCATTACCGAATCTGTACAGCGCATGGATTTCCAGTAGAGCCTTTACAATAAGATACATTCTTTGCAGCAAAAAGCTGCAGAAAAATCAGGTTTTTATACGAAACTCTAATTCTCCTGCAGCTTTTTCCATATACTTGTATCCATGCAGCTGTTTTCCTCTGCCGAAAACCAAACCAGCCATAGCCATACAGCTCCTGTCTGATTCTTCCCTTCAAAACTGAATCACATTTTGCTGTTTTTCATGAAACTGCTGCTCCATGGTCTTACTCAATTCTTTCATTTCTTCTTCGATACAGCCAACTGCGATGGTATATTCCATATCATCCGTAGCTCTTTCCAATTCTGCCGCCAGCCTGTGGGCCTGCTCCAGATACTGCATCTTCTCCTGCTCACCAATCTGCGGAAGCATAGCATATCGGAATAAGGTATGCATATACTCACCCTTCGCTTCATTTGCATAAAACGAATCCTGTTCCATCAATCCCGAAAAAATATCACAGCAAATATGATAAATTCCTTCTGCTGCTATATAATCCGATTTCACCTCACACTGCTGAGCATCTATCATATAAGTACGCCCAAGCTGCAGCGTCTTTTCACTATCCATCATAATCTGAACATGCTCTGTCTTCATGGTATGCGCCTCCC
Organism: Lachnospiraceae bacterium; assembly: GCA_045121095.1. Taxonomy (GTDB): domain Bacteria; phylum Bacillota; class Clostridia; order Lachnospirales; family Lachnospiraceae; genus TWA4. The sequence continues at coordinate 12,788 of JBGVFN010000059.1, forward strand.
ATGTAATGATAGAAAAGTCAAAAGCTTACTTCCATTGTGAAGATTTTTTTAAAAAAGGAAATGTAAACCTTTTGACCTTTAAATCATATAATATCACCTTAAATATATCTTCCAGTATATTATTACATTTACTTTTAGGCAAGAAGTTTATCTGAAAAATAAATGTAACAATACACAATCGTAACAGTTCCGCGTTTACCAAATTAAGCCGTTAAGCCCCTCTTTTCAGATATGGGGAGAATTCAACATGGAACTGCTAATAATATAGCAGGGTATTTTCAAAATTCACATCAAAATAATATAAGAAAATTTTTTTTTATTTGAATGAACAGGTTTGTTGATAGCACTATACGGTAACGAAGGCTCTGTAATTCCGCCATTTACGTTTTTTATAAAAATAAAAGTTCGCTGTATATGCCTCACATAATATTAATGTCTTCCGTGATCTGCACCTAATCTGTCATCATACATAGCACGACAGCCGCCGATGAATTTCGGGCGTGTGCGGGCAGCTACTAAAGGGGCTTCTCCCACAGTTTTTACAGTAAGTCTTACTGGTACAGCAACTTTTTTCAAATGCATACCGATTAAAGTGCTGCCAATATCCAAACCTGCATCTGCCTTAATCTCTTCCAGGGCCACCGGATTTTCCATATCATGATAAGCTGCTGTAGCAAAAGAACCTCCTGCTTTAGGCTGAGGGACTACATTGCAGATTTCTGCATAGGGAACTGCTTCTCGTTCCACAATGATAGCCCGATTCAAATGCTCACAGCACTGAGCAGCCAGATAAATACCGCGAGGTTTCAGTACAGACTGTAAAGCTTCATAAATCTCTTTTGCAGTATCTTCGCTGGAAAAAGAACCAATTTTTTTACCCAACACTTCACTGGAAGAACAGCCAACAACTAAAATCTGGCCTTCTTTTAAATCTGCGATTTCGCATAATTCTGTAACTGCCTGTATACACTGTTTACTGATTTCTGACATAATATCGCCTCCTGAATATGATAAAACCGCCATGTCCTAAAAGACATGACGGTCCGTAAATAAAAATAATAATTAATCAAGTGTGTAGGGCATTAATGCAACGTGACGTGCTCTCTTGATTGCAACAGTAAGAGCTCTCTGATGTTTTGCACAGTTGCCTGTAATTCTTCTGGGAAGAATTTTGCCTCTTTCAGATACGTATCTTTTCAGTTTGTTTGTATCTTTGTAATCAATACCTGTATCTTTTGTGCCGCAGAATACGCAAACTTTTCTTCTTCTGCGTCCGCCGTTTCTTCTCTTCATGGGAGAATCTGATCTTTCACCTTTATTGTAAGCCATGGCTATAACCTCCTTAAATATTCAACGATAACTTTCGCAAACCGGCTGTTTTTGTATCTAAGCCGGAATAATCTTAGTTGAACGGAAGACCTTCGTCATCTACACCATCGGGAATGTTCATAAAATCATCACCGATTGCACTGGCCGGACTGGGTCTTGAACCACCCTGCTGGCCATAACCGCCGTAGCTCTGACCGCCGCCATAATTCTGGTTTCCACCATAATTCTGATTGCCGCCGAAGCCCTGGTTTCCACCAAAGCCATCCTGTGCACCGCCATTGTAAGATGTTGATGCAGCTCTGCTTTCAGCAAATTCCTGTTCTTCTACTACTACGTCTGTTGTGTAAACTCTGACACCATCTTTGTTGGTGTAGCTTCCGGTCTGAATGCGGCCTGATAATGCAATCTTAGTACCTTTTCTCAAGTACTTTTCAGCAAATTCAGCCTGACGGTCAAATGCCACACAGCTGATAAAGTCAGCTGACTGCTCGTTATTGTCACCATTTCTGCGGAATCTTCTATCAACTGCAACTGTATATCTTGCAACTGCCAGCTGACGATCTCCCTGATTGGAATATCTAACATCGGGGTCTCTTGTGAGTCTTCCCATTAAAATAACCTTATTCATTCATTCACCCAAATCTTTCTATAGTAGAAGTGTGACTCAGCTTCCTGTTTCAAGCTTTCCTGATAAAATTGAGCTTCTGATTAAAATTAAGCTTCCTGTTTTACTACCAGGTATCTGATTACGTTTTCCATCAGACGAACATGAGCTTCTACTTCGTTAGGACAGTTGTTGTCTTCTGTCTCGAACTGAATGAAGTAATAGTAAGCTTCTCTGGATTTCTGGATTTCATAAGCCAGTCTCTTCTTACCCCATTCATCCACGCCAGTTACGTTGCCGTTAAAACGAGTAATATAACCTTTAACTTTTTCAATTGCAGCTGCTCTTTCTTCTTCTTCAAGTTTTACACTTAAAACAACAGCTAATTCATACTTATACATGTTAACACTACCTCCTTGTGGACTTTTGTGGCCCCACTATGGGAGCAAGGATTAAAATTTATCACAATTTTGGATTCTAACATATTTATCCCAATATTGCAAGTCTTTTAATGAATAATTTTTGTAACAGTTCAGCAAGACCGAACTGCTTTGAATATATTCAGCAGACATTATAATTTCCTTTGAAAATTATAATGCCTCTTTTTTTGTCAGCTGTTTTGTACTTTTCTCCACGGTCTTTCGCGGCACCATGATCATATGGCCACAGCCGATACATTTTAAGCGAAAATCCATTCCCACCCGAAGAATTTCCCATTCATAGCTCCCGCAGGGATGGGGCTTTTTCAAACGTACCACATCACCTACTTCATATTGAAAACGTTCCATACGCCAATATCTCCATCTTCTCTACAACTTTTTTGCAGCTGTTCGGTGTCTTTACAGCTGCACACAAAAATCATGCTCTGCTGAATCGTTATAAATAGTTATAAAAACATACTCATAACCTGTCCAATAGGCTGATTGATCACCAGATTAGCCTGACGATCCATGGGCGTTGCTGATTTATTGATCAAAACCAATTTCTTTCCATTGTAATAATGAATGAATCCCGCCGCCGGATAAACAGTCAGAGAGGTTCCCCCAATGATCAGAACATCTGCGTTGCTGATATAACGAAGGGATTCTTCGATCACATCACTGTCCAGGCTTTCTTCATATAATACAACATCAGGCTTAATTCTGCCGCCACAGGAACAATACGGTACCCCGTCCTGCTCCAGAACCGCATTCATATCATAGAATTTACCACAGCTGGTGCAGTAATTTCGGTGAACAGAGCCATGCAGTTCCAGAACCTTTTTGCTGCCTGCCGCCTGATGAAGTCCGTCAATATTCTGGGTAATAACAGCCTTTAAACGGCCTTCTTCTTCCAGCTTCGCCAGTGCCAGATGTGCAGGATTCGGCTTTGCATCCGGATACAGCATACGATCTTTATAAAACCGGTAAAACTCTTTCGGATTGCGCATATAAAAGCTATGACTGATAATCGTTTCCGGAGGATAATCGTACTTCAGATTATATAAACCATCTGCACTTCTAAAATCAGGAACATTACTTTCTGTTGAAACACCTGCTCCTCCAAAAAATACCACATTATTACTGTTTTCGACCCATGATTTCAAAGTTTCCAGTTCGTTCATCTTCCATACCTCCTATTTCTTCGAAATGGTATCATCCCGCATCCATCCAATGGTTCCATCAGGTGTAGTAACCTGATACCAGATATGAGAACCATCTGACTGTGTTTTTCCAGTTACTGTTACTTCTGTTCCATTTTCGTAGGAATTTAACACTTCATAATCAGTTCCGGCTCCTGCACGTAAACGGGCACTGCTGACGGATACAACATACTCGTCGCTTCCTGCCTGATTCACCTTTGTTTTCCATTCACCACTGTTTTCAAACAGTGCTTTAAACTGCGTAACTACACTGCCGCTTTCAAGGGAAATGGATCCGTCGCTGTATAAGCCCACTCCCAGTACTGCTGCTGCCATAAATAAAACCAGATAATAACGCAGCAGCCCGTTTTTCAATTTGCGATAAATAGAAAGATAACCACTGTAAGCGCGTTCTTCCTGCGCTTCCATCTCCAGATTATGTGCTGCAGGCTGAATAACATCCTCCGACTCTGCAGAGTCTATTGTCAGATTTTCACGCAGTTTATCTGCTTCCTTTGCAATATCCTCCAGATTGTTGATGGAATGCAGCAGACGTTTCCATAACCGGAACTGATCCAAACGTATGATTCCTGCACCCATACACAGTATGATTGCCAGAAATACCAGCATAAATCCGGCTTTTGTAATCAGACCGCTTCCCTCCAGAAAGCTTCTGGACAATAATACCCAAAATGCCATGAACAATACACCGCTCAGTAAAGCAGCAAAACCACCCACTACTCCGGGAGTCTGACGCTGTTGTTTTTTCTCTGTACAGATATTTTCACATTGTTTGCCCCAGCCGCGTACTTTTTCTGCAAACTGATGTAAATATACACCGGACTGTTTTTTCATATCTGCCAAGCCATTCTGTATGAGACTTTTTTCTTTTAAGCTCCCGCGTTCTTTGAGCCATCCAACTGGCACAAACTCATAATCACTTCCCTGAACGAAATACGCATCTTTCTGCTTGCTTCGAATGCGGTAACTGGTTACATCATATACACCAAGTTCATATAAGAAAAAATCATTCAAAAAGTCACGTCTGAGCTCATACATATATTCCTTCATCTCATGCTGTGCCCGCATGAGATCCGGTATGGACATTTCTTCCGTATATTCCACGCTGGAGAAATTCTCCTGTACCATGTGTTCCATCATCTCATCCATCTCATAAAGATCCAGATGATTCTTCAGCCAGAATTCCGGGCCTTTTTCCAGTTCGCCAATCACAAACCGGCGCAGAACAGACTGCTTTTCAGGACAGATTCTCTCCAGAAACTGACATACATTACCTGTAATCCGCTCATCCTGGGTAATGCGGCCGCCTTTATAAAAGAAATCACGCCATTCCCGAAAAGCTACTGTATATCCAATGGCTCCCAGCCAATATTGAAAATATTCCTTGTTAAAATCCCGATAGATCTGCTCTGTCAGCCCTGTAGAATCTTTCTCCAGAAAACCAATATATCCTACAATATCTTTTACTGCCACTTCCCCGTTTATCTGATATACAGGATCGGACAGCATTTTTACTACTATTTCGCAGGCAGCACGAAATACATGTGTCTGAGCTTCTTTTTCTACTGCTTTAACCAATTCCAGGTCTTCTTTTGAAAGAACATCCCCATAATAATAACTTAAAATTCCACTGGTCAGCAATTCTTCTGATGAATCCGACAAAGCCCCATCTGCTACTTCTTTCTGCAGGTCTTCCATCAGAGCAAATAATCCTTTATACTGTTTGCCATTCCAGAAAAAGCCTTCTGTTGACGGATCCAGCAATCGCACAGCCGCAGTCAGACCTGCATAACGTGCATGTGGAAACTGATTTACTGTCAGATCAGACAACGCACTGGACAAATGCTGATACTGACGACGCAGACTATCTGCCAGCAGCCCATCATATAAATGCTTTCTGCCTTCTTCAGGATATTGACAAATAGCCATTGCCAGCTGCCGCAGACTGCTGCACTGAACCTGAGCTGTCAGCTGATAAGGAGGATCAAGCAGCTGTTCTTCCTGTGAATAACGGAAAACAGGAACATTGGCACCGCCCATCCATGCTTTTACTTCCGAATATCCCCAGCGATAACGGGGATCCTGTACAGTAAGTCCTTCCAGAAGGGAAGCCATGCGTTTACTGACATTATCATAGTGCATCAGCTCTCCTCTGCGAGTTTTAATCATGATTTCATCCGGAGTCAGCCCTTCATAAATCTGTCTGCCAGTAAGCAGATAATAAACGCTGACTGCCAATCCATAATAATCCGAGGCAGGAGAGTACATTCCGGCTCCCAGCACCTCCGCAGGCGCATAACCCGGCGTAAATGCCAGCGCTGCATCGCAGTAATTCTCATTTTTTCCCATGTGGACACTGATTCCAAAATCACCCAGTTTGGCCCCTGCAGAACCATCTTCCAGCACACAGGCATACATATTATCCGGTTTTACATCACGGTGTAAGAAACCAGCTTCGTGCATCTCATGCAGTGCTTCATTTAAACAGGGAATCACCGTCTTTTCTACTTCATATTCATCAAGAGGTGCATGGGAAGCCAATGTCCCCTGCTCCATATATTCAAAAATCTCAAATGCACACTTTTTGCCCTGAATTTCAGACACACCATGGTCCAGAAGCCGCATCAGATAAGGATGTTCATCCTGATATAAAAACTTTCGTACAACATTACCAATGCCGTCTATATTGCTGTAAATACGGGCGGCAAACTGACCCCCATATCGGTTTTCACAGAGATAAATCTTAGCTTCTCCTGATTTTTCAGTCAGGGAACGAACCGGCATATAAATATCTTTCTGTCCTTCCAGTATAATCATCTCTATCATCCTCCCACTTATGCAATGCCAGGAATAGAAAGTCTGCCTTCATCGATCATGAACGCATAATCCTTTTCCAGAAGCTGCTTTACATAGGTATTTTTCAAAGATTCGGTTCCTTTAAACCAAAGCTGCCCCAGTTTTGCCGGGAGCGGCACACCATCTGCACAAATCACCTTTTTCTGAGCTTTTTCTGCATTAATAAATTCCTGATAAACTTCCTGCATCCTGTCAGCAGGATACTGTTCTCTCAAAAGATTCCGCAGTGCTTCATAATTCTTCATCTGACGATTCTGATAATCTTCTCTTAAATGGCGAGCCTCAGCCTCACAGGCCTGATCAAACATCTTTTGATAAGCCTCATTCTCAACCTGAATCTTCTTCTGGCGCTTCATGGCATCTGCTGCAGCTGCCATAAACCGTTCCTCAGCTTCTTCCAGCTGCTTTTCCAGCTGACGAATCTCCACATGTCCTTTTTCTCTCAAAGCATCATTGTCCACTTCACAGAGATATCTCGCTTTTCCAATCAAGTTGGCAAAGGACGCATACTCTACCATCATATCTTCACTTTTCAGCAAAGCCTTTAAACGATTAATCCACAAACTGGTCTTATCATCGTTGATGCGTTCAATCATCTCATCCAGATTCAGTTCCTTATAATCCTCCAGACGAGTCACCTGCGGAAAAAAATCTCCATATTCCCGATAGCGGTATGCATACTGAAAGAATTCCGGTCTGACGATTTCATTCTCTTTACTCAAAATCCTGTCACGAACCTTACAATTGGCTTCTATATTTTTACGCATCAGTTCTTTCTTCTGAAAGATCTTTCCACGAATCTTTTCCTGCATCTCATCCCGTTCCCGAACGGCTTTTTCCTGCAGGGCCTTAAAAGACGCCTGCTGCTGACGGTAATTATCTTCATTGCGGACTCGCCGCATCTCCTGGTCTTTCACCAGCTTTTTCTTCATGCTTTCATACCAGTTGTCTGTCTGCTCTGAAGCATCGCAATATCTGCCCAGCTCTTTCAAAAAGCCTTCCAGAAACTCTACACTGTTTTCCATACTGCACCTTCCTCATTCCAAAAATTCCTGTAACTGTTCAGTCTCTTCACAGCTACGTATCATGGTCTGCTGAATTGTTACTCTCTATATAAAAATGATATTAAAAATGTAACCGTTCAGCCTGGCTGAACTGTCTCTTTCAAATATCATTGACATTGCCATCTCTTAGTACTACAACGAACATTGATTGTGTAATTTTATAAGGTAGTGAAGGCTCCATTACAGAGCCATTTACGTTTTTTATAAAAATTCGAGTAATACTTAAAAAGTTCGCTCTAGTAATGTGACGGTTTCATAAGTAGTATACACCATCTCTTTTATAAGGTCTAATTAAAAATTAGTGAATTATATCTTAACAAAGCATAAACATGATGTGATAATTTATATGCTATAGCGTAATAAAAGCTGTCACACTTTCCTGTATGACAGCTTTCTGCAAATGATTTCTTCTTTTAAGAAAAACTGATATCTAGTATGCCTCACTAGAGCGTGTAAACACCTTTAAAACTTGGGTGTTGTTCCTACATCCTTTAGAGATTCCAGAATTTCTTCCCGGCTCATTTCAGCCTGAGCATTGATCGTGGCAACGACTGCACCTTCTACTACCGGACAGTCTGCCATAACCACATTATCTGCTCCATAAGCTTCCAGAACCATTTCCGTGGTCATAACGGCACTTCCCATATCCATCAGAACAATCACACCATCTTCTGAATAAACAGAATCAATGGCTTCATAAATCTTCTGAAAACTGGTACCGAAACTTCCATCGTCGGTTCCGCCTGCTGCAGCGACTTTTGCACCGCCTGCCATAAGACCGGTAAATTCTACAATGCTTTCTGCCAGATTTTTACTGTGGGATACAATTACAATACCTACCATAAGCGCTCCTTACAGATTTTCTGCTGCAACCTGAAGCATAAACATAAAGGAAGTTGCACCAGGATCCTGATGTCCGATTCCACGTTCACCTACATAGCTTGCGCGGCCTTTTGTAGCAATCAGGTCTTTTGTATGTTCTACACCTGCTTGGGCTGCTTTTACACCAGCTGCCAGAGCTGCTTTCGCATCCTGACCTGCTGCATCAGCTTCTTTCATGGCATTTAACGCAGGTACCATGGCATCCAGCATGGTTTTTTCTTCTGTGGTGGAACGGCCTCTCTGACCTACGCCTTCGATACCGGTCTGCAGAGCATCCAGAAATTCCTGCAGATTCATCTCTTTTTTCGCACCCAGTTTCATACCCATCTTCATAAATGCAGTTCCATAAAGAGGTCCGGAGGAACCACCTACAGTAGAAACCAGAGTCATACCTGTAGTTTTAAAAATCGTTCCCAGATCTGCTTCTGCCAGAGTTTCCAGCTTCTTCTGTACTTCGCCAAAGCCCTTAGCCATATTGATACCATGATCGTTATCGCCGATGGGACGGTCAAGTTCTGTCAGAAAATCTTTTTCTTCAATAATCTTATCACCGATTTTATTAATAATTGCAATTACTTCTGTACTGCTGATCATTTTTCAAGTCTCCTGTGGTCTGTTTTTATTCAAGACAGTTCAGTCCATGCCAAACTGTTACATTATTCTTTATAAGCAGGGGTATCTGCTTCTGCGTCCAGCAGTTCCTTCATTTCGTCATCCAGACGAAGCAGAGAAATGGAGAAGCCTGCCATTTCGATGGAGGTCATGTAATTGCCAACTACCGTCTTGTAAACTTTGATACCTTTTTCTGCCAGAATATCTGCTACATGGTTGTTGATGATAAACAGTTCCATCAGAGGAGTTGCACCGGAACCATTGATCAGAACAGCTACTTCACTGCCTGTGTAATCGATATCTGCCAGAATCTTTTCCATCAGCATATCAACGATTTCATCTGCAGGTTTCAGAGGCTCTCTGTGTGTACCGGGTTCACCATGAATACCAATACCAACTTCCATCTCATCGTCATTTAACTCAAAACCAGGGTTACCAGATGCAGGAACGGTACAGGGAGTAATTGCCATACCCATGGTACGTACGTTGTCAATAACCTTCTGTGCCACTGCCTGAACTTCATCCAGAGAAGCACCTGTTTCTGCCTTAGCGCCAGCAATCTTATGTACAAATACAGTGCCTGCTACGCCACGGCGTCCTACGGTATAAAGGCTGTCTTTTACTGCTACGTCATCATTTACAACAACCTGCTTTACAGTAATTCCTTCCATCTCAGCCATCTCGCCGGCCATCTCGAAGTTCATAACGTCACCGGTATAGTTCTTGATGATCATGAGAACACCTTTGTCCGTTGCAATTGCTTTAATGCCTTCCAGAATCGGATCCGGTGAAGGAGAGGTAAATACTGCACCTGCTACTGCTGCATCCAGCATACCTTTACCTACATATCCGCCGTGTGCCGGTTCATGTCCGCTGCCGCCGCCGCTGATCAGAGCTACTTTGCCTTCTTTCTTTTCTGCACGTACAACCACGTTATGATTGTCCAGTTTCTTCAGATACTGAGGGTATGCTTTTACCATACCAAGAATCATCTGATCCTCTACCTGTGCTACACCATTAATGATCTTCTTCATAAATCCATACCTCCATCATACATTTTTTGTAACGCCATAAGCGTTGTTGCGTTCCCCTTCTCTTCCCCTCAAAATACAAGGAAAATGCCCACGGTGTATCCCCTAACACACCGGATGCAAAGGTCTAAAATACAAAAACCTTATGTCACTATTATACGTTGAAGCTACTGGAAATTCAACCAATTTTCACAACAATTTGAAAGTTGTTTGTCAAAAAACCGACATAATACTCAAAACAGTACACAAAAATCTCTCCAGATTTTATTCTGGATAAAGTTCTGATAAATCCTTTAAAAAGAAACCCACTTCCGGTTATTTATCCCTTATTCCTGCACACTGCCTTCCATATTGTCAGAATACTGTACATTCTGGAACAGCATGTCATGGTTTACCGTTTGATAAAACAGTTCGCCAAATTCACCGCGGTCTGAGCTGACTGCCAATGCCCACATGGTTTTTGTCACAGTTGCCTCCAGCGTCATATCGTACGCCTCCAGAAGGTCAAACTGGCTCTTCATCATACGGCCCACTTTATATACAGCCATATCACTGCCTTCGTGGGTTACCTGAGTCGCCATTACAATCACTTTTCCCTGTTCCAGGCCATTTTTTACCGCATCAAAAAAGCTGTGATCCCCATTATCAGGAAAACCGCCCACACCAAAGGACTCAATAATCACTCCATCATATTGCTCCAGAATCGTATTCAGAAATTTCCCGTCAATTCCCGGAATCAACTTCATTAGAAATATATTGGGATTCAGGTCATGATAAAAAGTCAGCGAATACGGAATCCGGTCCTTATCATTAATAAAAAATACAATCCGATTATCCTGGATAATAGCAATTTCCGGATAATTAATACTGGAAAATGCATTATAGCTCTTAGAGTACTCTTTCTTGGCTCTGGTGCCCGCAATAACCTTACCGCCAAATACAATATTGACTCCATGCGCACGGGAATCCGATGCAAAACGAAGGCTGTCACGCAGGTTCACACGAGCATCTGTAATCGGCAGGTTAATGGGCTTCTGGGCACCGGTGATTACCACCGGCCTGCGGTTATACTGGATCAGATAAGACAACGCCGCTGCCGTATAAGCCATGGTATCTGTTCCATGACAAATTACAAATCCATCATAATAATCATATTTTTTTTCTATAACTGCTGCCAGCTCCAGCCACTGCTTCGGTCCCATATTGGTGCTGTCCATGGAAAACAACTGCACCGTATCTACCTGACAGAAACTTAACACTTCCGGCACATAAGATAACAGCTCCTCGGAAGAAAGCTTCGGTGTAAGACCGTCCTCTGTACGTTTGCAGGCAATCGTGCCGCCTGTGGCAATCAGCAGGATTTTTTTCAGTTTTTTCATATATTTATAATTCTCCTCTTACTTTATCTAAAGCGTGTTTGAAAAATCATTCACGCAATCTGATTCTTTATAAGATTCTCAATACTTTTCCTTAAAGATAAATAACGTCCTTTATCAATATTTTCATTCTCTAATTCCTGCAATGCACTACATAATTTCATATCTGCTCCTTTCTGCTCTAACGTTTGTCTAATTAATCTTTTTGAACCGGTAATCGCTCCTATCGTTATCATTAATTCTTTTTTTATATGTTGATTGCCATATACCTTTTGTATCCACTCATAGTTTTTCTTTAACATTTCTCGGGATATATTAAACACAGAAACCACATCTTCATTATGAAAAGAATATCCTGTTTTATTCCTCTCCGCAAGTTTTCTCTCTCTTTATTGTAGTATATAGAAAGCTCTTCTAGCAAGCTTCTTTTTAAATTACGTTTTATATCTGTGATATTTTTTATATCCTATTAAAATATTACTATTTTTGAAGTCTTTTTTCAAATTAATATTTTCAGAATTTTATAAATTTTCTATTTTTCAAATATAAAAAATACTTAAACTATACCTCAACCACCATTTAGTCTAAAAAACACAGAATATATTACAATAAGCTGGATTGGCTATATTACAATAAAACAAGACCATCACTTCCAGCTGGGACACTCTAAGTCAATAATAAAAAAGGGAACCAGCTTTCCAACTGATTCCCTCAAAATTTCGACATCGAAAACAAAAAAAATGGAATCATGTATTCCTATGATTCCATTCGAGCAGAGTCGCTTCGAGTACAGCCGAACTTTGGAAGTATATCCGACTTGCTTTGTGTTGCATGTTTCTGATATAAACTCAATTAATATATGGTTCTAAAAAATCCAGGTGGTTTAAACACCGCCTGGATTTTCTTGTCAAAATAAGAAATTAATTATTTTTTTATATAATCAGAATGTACAAAACCATATTTTCCGGCCACTGTAATATAATACCAATCATCACCATCAGCTGCTTTCACAAAATCACACACGCCAACTTCAGTATCTTTTACCAAGGGGCTAAAAGAACATTCCGGATATTCAGTACCAGCCCATGTCCTGACTTTCAAATTTGTTTTTGCAGTCACAATGCCTGTCCATTTCACAATTTTATTTAAATCGGATGATGTGTTTTCTTCTTCTGTGGTTGCTTTTGATTTATAATCCGGTACACCATATCCACGAATATATTTACCATTTATAGTCATGGTTCTATAGGCAACTTTTCCACCTTTGTTTCCTTCGATCACCGTAATGGTCTTTCCGTTAACTGATACTACATAACCTACATGTTCGGGCCAGCCCACGCAATCTCCCACCCCATCATCATTCCAATCATAGAAAATGATATCACCAGTTTGGGGAACGTATGAATCCATTTCTTTCCAACGTCCCATACGCTTGAAGATTTCAATCATTTTCCCGCAAGAACATTCTCTAGGGATAATATCAGTCAATCCTGCTTTAATCGCTGCTGCACTGATTGTAGTTGCGCAGTAATTATCATCATATGTTACTTTATAATTTCTAGGAAGAGGTTTGCAAGAATTATATGTATCAATAATTACTTTGTGAGACTTGTCCCCACGATTCAATCCGAGCCAACCTTTCACTACATTTACAGGTTTGTGTCTTAACTGTTTTTCTGTCATGTCTGATCTCCCATTTTTTAATCTACGCCGTTCAATTTTCCATCATCCAAGAGGTCTTTCACCCCTGCAAACCATATATCAACAATCTTTTCCAATGCTGCCTCAGTAATGAACATCTGTAACCAATTCGGCAAAAGACTTCGTGCTTGAGATACTACCCATTTTAATTTCTGCTTGCCCTGGCCAGACTCATTATACATATGCTCAGCGTTCAGAATGAGCTGGTACACTTTAGCTCTAATACCTTCAAGCCCTTTCTGTTTGAGATACTGGAAAGCAATTACAATAGTTACTACTGCCAACACGATGATTGCCACCAAGAGAATCGGCATTGGGATCTGTTTTAAAAAGCCTAATAATTCCATATCATTTTCTCCTAACTTTTCTGATTATGTGCCTTTTGATTTAGATGTTTTTCTAATTTTCCATGTGCAATCGTAACTTCTCCGTTACAATGCAACTGTTTCAAACCGTCCAAGCATGCCAACATAGCATAGCTCATTAGACACTGCTCATCTTTCAGCTCCTGAATATCAGCTGCCTGTTTTTCTGACATTGCTTTCATATCATCTTCATGCTGCTTTCGCAGCGATTCAATGTCTACAGACTGTTCTTCCTGCTTCCGAAACCAGTTAACTACTCTATATAACAATGTAAGAATCGTTATCATAGCTGTCAAAACCGCTCCTGCTGTTATAATTGTATTAGCATCAATGCACATCTTTCTCACCCCCTTGTGCTACAATGACTATTCAAATAAAAAAGACAGGGAAACTCCCTGCCCTGATTTTATAGTTATATGAATTTATATACCATGTCATCTTTTTTTCATCTTTTTTTCACCATAGTACAAGCTTTGTAAAAAGGGAACTTTTATGCCTCTTTTGTCATATCAATATTTCTATACATATTTTTTATGTGATAATTTCAGTTCTTCTAAACTCACCTCACAATAAGCAAGTGTTGTTTCCATTAGCAGTCCTACCAAAGCAAGACCGCTCCTAAAATTTAAATTATGTATTTCTTGTGTCCCGACATGACATTTTCCTGACATGTCTTTGCATAGATCATTGTCGTTGCTACATTTTCATGGCCAAGCAAGATACTGATATCTTCAATTGGCATTCCATTATTGATTGCTGTAGTTGCTGTTGTATGGCGGAATACATGCGGCGATACAGGTTTGCCCACATGCTCCGCTGCACGTTTAGCCAGATTCCTGATAATTTTCTCGATTCCATCTTTATGCATCTGATTGTGTGGTTTTCTGTCTGACACAAAAAGATATTCGTTGTTATCCTCTCTGGATTCAAGATAGTTCAACAGTGCTACTTCGGCTTTTGCGTTCAAATAACTGGTCCTGTATTTTCTTCCTTTTCCAAACAAATGAACCGATTTCTTATTCCAGTCAATATCCGATTTCTTCACATTCGTCAGTTCTGACACTCGGCATCCTGTACTGTACAGAAATTCTACAATAGCCTTTTCCTTAGGCGTTCTGCAAGCTTCCCTTATATATTCCAATTCTACCTGAGACAATGCTTCCCTTGGTTTTTTCTCATATTTGATTGGTTTAATCGTAATCATTGGATTTCGCTCCAGATAACCTTCGTTGCTGGCCCAGTGGAAGAAACTGCCGAGGATCTGTCGAATTTTATCCAGTGACCTGTTGGTGATTCCATTCTCTTCCTGGTAGCGGTACAGATATACCCTGATATCGTTTACTTTTACCTGCTCTGGTGCCTTCTGGACGATTCGAAAGAACTTCTTTAACGCCTGACCATAATTGTAAAGGGAACCTTCCGCCAACCCTTCAATCTTTTTGCATACCAGAAAAGTTTTGACCATTTCCGGCAGTTCCGTGTTATACGGCACGATTGAAGTTTCCTTTTTCACTACATCGTAATCATAGGCTACCATATCCAGTTTCCTTAAAATAATCTCAATGTCATCTTTGGTAAAGGCTGCAGATAATGTCAACGCGAACTGGTTCTTGAAATGTTCGTACACAAAAATACTCCTTCCTTTATTGCACGAGGAATAAAGGCATGGTATAATGTACCCGTACCCTCGTGGTGCTTAGGAGTCGGGTTCTAGCTTTGGTCGGTGAAAACCCGGCTCCGTCTTTATGTGAATAGGAATATTATATCACAAACATTCGTTTGTTTCAATTTTTGCAAAGATATATTGTTTTTTATTTTTTAACGGAAAAGAATGATCGGAAACAATTTGCCGCATAACTCATTATGAAAAATGGTTTTCGAGCCAAAAAGTCAACTATTTAGTCAGCTTTCTGTTTCGATTGTTAACTAAAGCTTTCTTTAGTTACTTATCCTATCGTTGCGTATTTGAAATAGCTTGGATTCTCAATCACACACTTGCTAAATAACCGTTCCATCGCCAATCCCATACATGGATAAGTCATAGGAGTTGGATGTCCACTTACCATGTTATCCAAATATAGTGAGCTATTGAAAAAATCATCATCAAAAGGATCGATAACAGGCAATCCAAAATGCTCTGCAATTTCATCTATTGCATTATCATAAGGGATTTTGGATGTTCCATCAGTCCAAATTTTCACGAGGACAATCTTTGCTTTAGGTGCATGAGCTTGCACTTGTGAAATTATAGAACCATACCATCCATAATAAGATTCTCCATTTTGGGTGTAATCATCTTTGATGTCAGCAACTGTCCCAACAGTTAGATTTTGCAAATAATCATTTATACCAAGTGCAATAAAATACAAATCTTTTGCCTGTCCACTGAGTACGGATGGGAGTTTATCAGTAATGTATGATTTTGTTGTCGCTCCACCTTTTCCATAATTAGAATAGTAAATACCCGCTCTTTTAGCCATTGTGGCAATCCAAGATAAATCGGTTACATCTTGCCATGTAACCCCATCAGAAGAAAGAGCCGAACCAGCTGTGTAACTATCTCCAATGGCTCCAATGGAGTAAAATATATTTACAGGTGCGATAACAACATTATCAGAAACAATTTTTTTATTTACAACCGAAATTTTTTCCTCTACTATCTTCCCGATTTCACCCTCGTCTGGGGTATTGAAATAAAAATCTCGTCTACCTTTTGGTACAGTAAAAGCCACACGCTCATAATTTAACATAGACGCATTGAGATTTACAGTGTAACTATCCGTACTTACTTCAATTACACCTACTTGATTATTATTTACATGGCTTGGTGTAGCATTATTAGCTTGAACACCTTCAGTGTATAATACAAAGGCTTGACCGACACTTTGAGTAGAGTCGTAAGGTACTGTGATTACACAATTATCGTGATTTATAATCATGTCCACCACGTCATAATCGTATGTGTTATTTTGTGTCATTGTTGGGTTTAATGTAGTCGTATCATAACCGGCTACATATCTTCCCTTACTTATTACAACATCATAGTTTTTAAGATTCATTTTATATGGATTTATTGATGACATTGGTACTTCTTTTTGTTCAGCAATCTCCTCAGAAAGCTGACTAACCTGCTGCCTGACCGCTTCCCCGGCACTGTCATAAACCGTTCCATCTGATCCCACACGGATATCCTGCAGCTCCGCATCCCCTGTGGTACTGCCTTCCGGAAGCGCAACAAAGGTATCCATCCTGGCTTTCAGAACCTCTACTTCTTTTTTCGTTGCTACACTATCGAGTTTCATCAGACCATCTTTTAAACTTGCATAGTCTGTACTGCTTTCTGCTTCCGAGGTATCGCTCGCTACGATTTTCAGATCAAATTCCGCACTTGTCAGGATATCACCAGTGCTGTTGTTTGTCAGCAATATTTCAACATTAGCAGTTCCTGCGCATGCAAGGATATTACTTTTCAGTTTCAATTCAATAACGTTGTTACTGATCGGACAGTCTATCAATACTTCTGTTTTATCCGGCTTTTTTATAAATGCCCTGGCTATTGTCAAATTATCCAGTATATATATTTTGCCGTTGTTTATAAGTGTAATCTGAATAACGCGGCTTCCATTATCTCCCTGTTTGGCCACGACATATTCAAAACGATTGGTGCCTGCTGCATCAATACTAATCTGTGTTACAAGCATTTATTTCACCTCATCCAGTTCTCATCCAGTTTTCAAATTTCTGCTCCTGCAGACTCTTCCAAGGTCCTTACCCTTTCTTCCAAAGCCCGTAGAGACTCTCCTGTTACGTAATCTTCAAGCTTCGTATTCAGATCATTACCAGTTACATAGCTAGCCAGCGTTGTTTCCAGACTGGTGGCCAGCACGTATTTTTTCAGCTGCTCTCCCAGAGACTCTCCTGTTACGTAATCTTCAAGCTTCGTATTCAGATCATTACCAGTTACATAACCTTCCGCAAATGCTTTCATATAACTCTGCAGCATCTCATTTGTTTCTTCTTTTGTATACATTTTCTGAATCGCGGCTGATGCGGAAGATGCCTGGGATTCGGTTGTTCTGAAATCCTCAAGAAAAGATGCGATATAGTTTCCGATTTCAACCTTTCTGGCCTTTTTCCGGATGCAATCCCATTCGATAGAAATACAACGTGCTGATACATCAATATCAATATCTTTATGCCGGCAATGAATGGTATCTCCAAGGTTGATGTTTTCCAACATCTGATAGTTTTGATACGCAGTTGTATTGGCCAGCTGGACCATATCAACGACATAATTCACAGAGGGCTCGTCGATACCGGCCTCAAAGTCTGCTTCTGCAGCTGCTTTTAGAGCTGCCTGAGCTTCTTCCAGGGTTTCATATCCTTCTGTTCCGTCTGCATCTTTTACACGGATCTCTGAGTATTCTATAAAATTTGCCCGGACCATGGCGTATATTCCAATGTTGGGACTATCTACCCATGGTTCATCTCCGTCCAGCATAATTCCGTCATATCCAATTGGGATTATTCTGGTTACCACATTGTCCACAGAAGAGGTTTCTTTGATGGATTTGATATTATATCCAAATCGTGCAGAAACACCATTATCCGATCCAATTCTTGACAATACATAAACGTCAAAATTATCCGGAAGCAGCTCACCGCCCCACCGATTCAGGATGCTGTTTTCGTCATCCCCGGAAATAGCCTGTACAATATTCTTCCGGATCCAGTAAGCAGATTCGATGAGCAGGACGTCAGAATGTCCTCTGAATCCTGTTCCTTCAAGCAAAATATTCAGGGCATCTTCTCCATTCTGATTCACTGCTCTTCGGTCCAGTATGGGCGCGTGAATCAGATCAAAGAAGATATGTCTTGCGTAAGCCGTAATGGTACGTCCTTCTTTATCCAGATCATAAATCCGGAAAAGCTGTTTTTTACTCCATGGAGTTGGACAACATATTACATTTTCTTTCTCCAGATATTTCCAACGACCCTGGGCGTCATATCTGCAGGTCAATTCAATCCGATACTCCTGCGTGGTCATATTGCCATAGAAGATACAGCTCACCGGTTGTACGGTTACATCGCCATTTCTGGCATAATTTGTATTACTTGCTTTATAAATATCTATCATAATCTATTATATAAATCTCCAGTTCGGCTTCAGCATAACTTCAAATCCATCACTGCAGCCGATTGTGTTGTGACCGGGCTGCAGGTACAAATCTTCATAATCTCCGGAAATAGCCGTATTTTGCATTTCTCCGGAGAATGTATTGTAAGTCAGTCCCAGTTCAGTATCAATTGTCAGTACCTGATTCACATCTGCTATCATCGTGTTGCCATTAACTACCAGTTTGGCGGTTCCGGTACCATACAGGTACCAAACGGGCCGGGCTGTGTATCCAAGATTGATCATATCTGCAGCTGCATCGACAATCTGCTGGCCAGCTTCTTCATACTGAAAAGCTTCACAAGTAAATGTGACTTCAAAGCGGCCAATCCTTTTTATGCTTCGTTCTGAAGAAGTGATTTCTACTTTCTTCACTTTGTAAAAATACGCTCTGTCATCGCTCATCACCAGTTTGCTTTCCTGTCCGCTATCCTGAGGTACGAGCAGCCAGATCCGAATCCTCCGAAACCGCTCATTCCAACTGTCCGGAGATTCCATGAAATTGAACTGTATTTTAATATTGATGTCCGAATATGTACCCAGATCTTCATACAGGGTACCGTCCCTTCCATCCACATTTACTTCTTCATAATCCCTTACAGCGCCAGGTATGGCCGGTCGGGAAACGACCGACACACCGACTTCTGTATTCATTTTTCCGTTGAAAATAATGAAAAAATTCTTTCTCATGCCATTACCGGTTCTCCTTTATATATCTTTCTATTCCGCTCGTCTCTGGAAATTTTGCGAACAACCTTGTCTGTTGTCTTTCTTGAGATTTCTTCTCCGTCCAGATAAGTAACATTGGTCTGCTGGATCACAATATTTTCATCTGTTCTGCTGCTGATATCATTTGTGGTTATTTTCCGGGTCTGATTGATTTCATTCTGTGTGATCTGAGCAGATTTCTTAACCTGCATGATCGGATTTACATTTGCAGTAATATCTGATGTAAGAGTCTGTAGATTGCTTGCCATACTCTCTCTTGCATCTTCCATGGAATCTTTGAACCCAACCTGAATTCCGGCACCCATCATAAGACCCACCTGTTCCTTGAACACACGAGAAGGTGATGCGATTCCCAAGGCACGTTTTACAGATGTTACAGCACTTCTGGCCATATCTGCGGCCGTGGAAGCAAGTCCATAAGCTGCTGTTTTTAATCCGCTCTTAATGCCATCGACAATGGCTTTTCCTGCAGATTTAAAATCTATAGATTTGAATGATTTTATTGCAGAAGTTCCAGCGGATTTCAGCGCGCTGCCTAATGTCTTGACAGCTCCGGTTATTCCATTTTTTATGAACGTTATGACTGTTTTTCCAAGGCTTACCCAGTTGATACTTCTAAAAGCATTTAATCCCTGTGTTCCTACTGCTTTGATACCTGACTTTAACAGGCTTCCAGCACCTGATATTCCGTTTTTAACAAAGGTTATGACCGTTTTACCAAGATTCACCCAGTTGATGTTCTTAACGGTCTGTAGTGCCTTATTTCCAACGTCCTTGGCCGCAGCTCCAAGCTTGGTCTTCATAGAGCTGATTCCGGTTTTCAGGTTGGTCATCAGGTTCTTGCCGGCACTCAGGAAATTGATATGCATAATAGTATTGAATATCGCTTTGATGATTTCTCCGGCGTTCTGCTTGATCAGTGGCAGGTTGCTGATCAGTCCTTTTCCCAGTTGTACAACTAACTTAGCTCCGGAAGATAATATTTTTCCAAGGCTTCCGTCAAATGTGCTCCAGAATTGATTGATCAATACCGGCACCTGCGAAATCAATGTGGGGGCAGCATTTATGACGCCCTGGACCAATCCGCCGATCAAGTCGATTCCGGCATCGACCAATTTAGGAGCATTGCTAATTACACTTTCTGCTAGTGAAAGAACCATTTGCAATCCCTGCGGTATCAGCACAGGAAGCTGCGCACCGATTCCTGAGATAAAAGATGCAACTACATCTGTTCCCGAAGACAAAAGCCATGGTAATTGTGTTCGGATACCTGACAATAATCCAGATACCATTTCTCCAGCTTGCGCGGTCAGAGACGGCATCTGCGATGTCATCCCATTCATCAGCTGTGCAACCATGGTAATACCTGTGTTTACCAGCCCTTCTGCGCCACCTGCTGTGAATCCCTGCGTCAGCTGATTTACTATCTCTGTGCCCCAATCAGCCAGGTTAGTCAGTGGTCCGCCCATGGAATTGTAGATCTGAATTCCCATGGTTTCTAAGGCGCCGGTGAAACCGTCTACAGAGCCTTTCAAGTTATCGAGCATGGTGTCAGCCATATCTTTGGCGGCACCATCACATTCCTGCAATGCTGCTGTTTTTTCTTTCAGTTCCTCTGAGCCGGCACTTATCAACGCCAGCATACCAGACTCAGCGTTCTGTCCAAACAGAGTTACAATTGCTTTCTGCTTTTCTTCATCAGTCAGACCTTTCATACTGGTCTGCAGCATTTCAATCATTTCTGTCATGGACTTCATTTTTCCCTCAGAATCATAGAAAGAAATACCCAAACGATCCATAACAGAAAGCATGGAGTCTGTAGGTTTTGCAAGACGGGATAATGCACCTCTTAAAGATGTACCAGCCTGAGATCCCTGAATACCAGCATCGGCCATAATACCGATACATGCAGTGATTTCTTCCATCTGCAATCCAGCTGTGTATGCAACCGGTGCAATATACTTCATTGCCTCGCCAGTATCGTAAACAGCGGCATTGGTATCTGCCGCATTTTTCGCAAGTACATCTGCTACATGACCTGCTTCACTGGCTTCTTTACCAAAGCCGTTCAGAATACTGGCAGCGATATCTGCTGATGTAGCAAGATCTTCGCCTGAGGAAGCTGCCAGATCCAGCATACCCGGCATAGCATCCATGATCTGATCTACTTCGAATCCGGCTGATGCCAGATTTTCCATACCCAAGGCTGCTTCACTGGCTGAAAATGCAGTGCTGGCGCCAAGATCTATTGCCTGTTGCTGCAGTTTTTCAAGCTTAGTTCCTTTTGCACCTGCTATGGCACCCACGCGATCCATCTGTGCTTCAAATTCCATGCCGGTGTTGACAATACTGCCCGTAATGGATTTGATACCATCTGCCAGTTTTTCAACTCCGTTTATGATGACATCGGAAATCACATTGGCCTTGATCAGGTCACCAAATGATACGCCTTTTTCGCCGGCTTCATCCAGATTTTTTCCAGCTTTCTTTATTTCGCTCGAAAAACTTTCTGTATCATGCTCCGTCTCTTTCAGCTCTCTCTGTGTTGCTTCCAGAGACTGATTCATATCGTTCAGCTTGGCTTTATTTTCATACAGCTTGGTATTATTCTGCCGGATTGCTGTATTCTGCCGTTCTATAGCTTTTTCGGCTTTAGCGTGCGCCTCTTCCGTCTCCTGCAGCTGTTTGGCCAGCTTTTGGCTTTCCTCGCTGTCTTCTCCGGTTGCTTCTACGCTTTGCTTGTACGCTTTTGTCAGCCGTTCTTTTTCTGTTCTAAGCCGGCTTTCTTCATTCTGAAGCTGCTGCAGAGCTGCCTTCTGGTCCTCCAGTTTTGCTTGATAGGCATCTATGATATTATTCTGTGTTTTAATATTGGCAGTAAGCTGCGTTTCTTTTGCCCGCAGCTCATCCACTGCAGAACCCATGGCTTTTGCCTGTGCCGCACTCAGTTTATATTCGCTTGTCGCAAGCTTCATCTGAGCAATCATGCTCTTGATTTCCGCTTGAAAGCTCTTTGAATTGGCACTAATATTAAGGCTTACTCCTGACAATTCCGATTCCCCTTTCATTCCGCTGCGCGCGAAATGAAAAACCCCAGGCTATGCGCCTGGGATTCGACCAGTTGGGAGGTATTTCAGCCTCCCTCATATTGATGGTCTGTTTCCCAACAGTCCACTTCGCTTGCATTATTCATTTTATTCTCTGTACTCTGCCTCTTCCTGATCGAACTGAATCTGATAGCTCAGATAATCCAGCAGATCAACCAGATCCGTGTGCAGACATTCTGCGAAACTCATCCGCATTTTCCGGATGCAATACTGAATCATGTATTTCAGGTTGTCACTGTAAATTTCAAATAAATCCGGTTCTGTTTCCGTTTCCAACTCATTGTATCCATTTTCCTCATCGTACTGATCAAAGATACTTCCGGATACTTCAGATTCAGATTCTCCCGTCAGCTGGTGCGCTATCTCTGCGATCTTGGAATTAATGTTTTCATCCACCATTCTCAGGATTTCTTCCGCGCCCTGAAGTATTTCTGCCACTGACAGAGTTTCCGGACCACATCCAGCAAATTCCATAACCAGTACTTCGTTCAGATACAACAGACCATCTTCATCTTCTGTTTCCCGAATTTTTCTTGCAAGGTGGCAATATCGAAAATACTCGTGTGCTGTGCATGTTTTCAGCCTTTTTTTGCCTATCTGTGCACAGGCACAGCCTTCAAGTTTTTTCCCTGATTCACCTGACGTTTTCTTTCCTGTGTCATTGCTTCCATTTCCAAAAGAATCTCTGCATTCACTACATTGAAATAGTATAAAACAGCTGCTACCGCCTGCAGTTCCTCACATTCAATGGCTTCTTCAAATGTGAACTGACCGCCAAAAATATCCGTAACTGCCTGTACCATTTCATCCAGCTCTTTTTCTGAATATGTTTCTTTGTTATTTGATGTCAGTCTTTTATATATTGGTGAAAACTTTGCATATTTCTTTCTTGTAATCTTTCCAGATTCATATTCTTTCCCATTAATTGTAATCTTCATCAGGCTGCCTCTCCTTTATTAGTGGTGTGTTCTTTAACTTCTGAAAACCAGTCTTTAATAGCTGCTGCTGCTTCTGCTTCGTCATCTGCCAGATTACTTTCATCTACTTTGATGCAGATTTTACGCACTTTTCTGGTTTTATCGCCAAATTTCTCTTCTTCTACAAATTCACGCTGATAGAAGGTAGCGGAAAGAGTAGTGGACTGCGTGGTCTTTTTATCTTTGATTGTCTCAAATTTTTCATCGGGTCTGGTGAAGTAACCCAGATAATACCAGAAGAATTCATACTGACCAGCAGTATTTTTTGCGCGGAAACCTACTGCTACGGGCTTTGCTTTATCTTCATCTGTCTGGATCAGGAAGCCTGCATCATATATAGCATCAAAGAGCATTGCATAGTCTGCTGGCGAAAGTTTACTTACTTCCAATTCGATTTCTGTCTTGATATAGGTCTCTACCTGTTCTTCAATGGAATCGTCCGAATACAGATATTCCACTTCATAGGTATCTTTAATAGTTGCAGAAATTGCCCTGGATAATCTGACAGGTGTACCTGCTTTATACAGTTCTTCGGTATTTGTTTCTACCGCTGCCACACAAATATCCTTTAATCCGCAACGTCTTTTGCGGACTTTTGTTTTTGTATTCTCAGTTATCGTCATCTTCATCCTCCATATCAGCAAGATAAATATTAAATGTACAAACCAGAGCTTTATGGTACAGACCTTTTTCTTCTTCGAAGTCGTCCATACCTTTCTGGTACTGAAAACCGGATTTTTTCAGGATCTTCTTGACCTTTTTTTTCAGCTTGGGACAATCTTCTTTACTCCAGATATCTACCTGGACTGTAATCTGTACACCCTCGGCTTCATCATCTGAAAAATCAATATCAGTTTCCGATAAAAAGCAGAAAGAAATATGAGTTTTATTGATTTCCTGGTTGTACCATCCATACTCTGTATGGATTCCTGTAACCTGACCGACCACATCCGCAATGTAAGCTGCCAGATCAAATCCCTCGTCTTCCGGAACATCACAATAAGACTGCAGTACCTGTTCCAGCTTTTCCTTTTCTTCCAATGTTAATTTTGCCATTAATTTTCCACCTTTCTAAGGGCATCCATGTATTCCTTCTCAGCAAATTTCCGCATTTCCTGTGTTGCTGTTTCTGCTGCATCACGGAACATCCCTTTCTCTTCGATCTTTTTCGGATGCATAATATGCCGGTTTCCACTCCGGCTCTTTCTGCTGACCGGATTCCCAGAAGTCCCAAACTCGTGGAACTTCATGTAAAAATATGGGGAATTGTCTGTTTTCTCCCAGCCGATCAGTTCTTTGTAATATCCTCCTGCCCTGCTTCTTGTGTGGGGGATGTTGTCGCCGGCGTGTTGCCCGGTCCTGCTCCCTTTTCTTCCAGACAGGGAAGGGTCTTTACTGTACGCTCTGGACCGGACGTTGGACACGGCTGCTTCCTTTGCAACTTTACCGGTTTTTTCCACGATTTTCCGGTCCATCTCTTCCAGTTCCGCTTCACTTGCCAGCTTCTCCACCTTCTTCATGGTTTCTTCAAAGCTGGAAAAATCCATTTCTATTTTCATATCTACACGATTGCCTGTGCCCGTATGATGAGCTTCTGTTTGCGGAAATCCAGATAATCTACATGGATAATGTTGTAATATACGCCATCCCACTCCACGCGATATTCCTTTGTATTCAGTCCGGCCAGCTTCTGGCAGTACCGTGTTTCAAATTTAATCACGTTCTGCAGATCCACTTCCAGACTGTCATACAGTTCTTTTCCGTACAGGCTTTTCACATCGCACCAGGTACGATGGTAATCTTCCCATGTTTCCTCAGAGCGCCCTTTTACAACCGTTTTCTCGCGTTTCTGAATGGTTATGTACATTATTCATCCCCCGCCAGACTCAAAGCATCCATTATCGTAGTTACTATCACGCTTCTTTTGGTCTTTTCGGATATTCCTGTGCTCCGGTTATCATACATGTCACTGACCAGCTTCTTTTCCAGCAAGCCAGCCAGTGGCAGGAACTCTTCCTTTTCCTTGTACGCCGTTCCGCAGTTATAATCGATGTAAGCTTCCGCCGCAATGATATAACTGGTAATACCTTCGTCATCGTCATCATAGGAAACGTGGATATGTTTTTTCGCTTCTTCCAGTGTGATCAGCATTATTCTTCAGTCAGATCGGAAGCATCTGTAATCTCGATACGTTTAACAGTTCTGGTATCCAGTGCCACCGTATCAAACCGCTCTGTTACTTTCAGTGCGGTTTCCTCGGATTCGAAGAATACAGATTTGTCTGTTGCAAGAGTGTATCCTCTTCTTTCGAAGAATTTCACCAGACCGAACAGGTCTACTACAAAGAATACTGCAGTACCTGCCGGAACATCGGTAAAAGCTTCATTGTCCAGAGTTACCAGTTCGTGATCGTGGAAATACTCTTTGCCGTTTGCAGCAGTAACCAGTTTCAGATCTCTTCCGATTTCATCTTTCTGTTTCTTCAGATATACCTGACCTACCACATTGGTGATGGTAATGACACGTTTTCTTACAGAAGGCAGAGTGGAATCAATGGTTTCTTCCACAGTTTTATAACTATTACCAGCTGCTGATGTTACTTTTTTCTGATTTGCTACCACGATTGCCAGGATTTCTTCATTTTCGGTATTTACAGATGCTTCTGAAAAGTCCGGTTTGATTACTTCATTTACGATGTTGACTGCTTCGTCTTCCTGCAGATCGTTTGCAATCGGTACCAGAGCACCATAATTTTCGATGTCGAAAGATACATCTTCTGTATTTGCCGCTTCACCAGTCAGCTTGGTACCAGATTTAAACTTGGTCAGCTTCTTTCCTCCGATCTTGGCAAAAGGCATCTTGCCGTGGTTACTGGTTACGCGGATCTTATGGCAGTATCCTTTCAGTGCCGGAAATCCGTCTTTCAGGATCTGAATATCGTTGATAAACTGTTCCGGCAGAATCGCGGCATTGTTTTCCAGATTGACTGCTGCCCTTTCTTCTTCGCTCAGATCTCTTCCCATGGCATATTTAACAGCAGAACGCAGTTCCAGATCGCCTGCTTCCTTTCTGCTTACCTGGCTGCTCAGGCTTCTTTTTTCTTCCTGCTCCAGCAGCATTGCTCCCGGTAAAAGCTTTTTCAGATCTGCAATTTCTTTCATGGTAGCTTCTGCCCCTGCTGCATCTCTTTTTTCAAGCTGATCTCTTAATAAAGTTTTCTTTGTTTCAATCTCTTTTTTAATCTCAATACTACTCTTTGCCATATTAATTCTCTCCTTCTATGTCTTCCAACTCCATGGAGGCTAAAAACAACATAGCTTCCTGAAGGATTTCTTCTTTTTTTAATTCATTCTGGGCACTTTCCAAGCTTCTGCAGCTAATTTCAGAACTGTTATACGCAGGAAAAGTACACGGACTCACTTCCACCAGCTCCGCTTCTGTGATGGTACGTTTCATCACCGTTTTCCCTTCATAATCCACCTTACTCCAGATGTCCTTCTTCACACGCATAGCAAAACTGCTGCCATCCACATCTCCGCGCTTTACGCTTTCGTAAATATCATTTCCCCATGAGTTTTCAGGCAGATCCACATCATAATTTAAGCCTGTGGAATCCTTTTCTTTGAAGCGCAATGTTCCTGCGGCAGTGCTTCCGATGGGTTTACCAGTTTCATGGTTCCAAAGAGCTTTGATAACTCGCCCGCTCTTTATTTCCAGCAGAGAATTTTTAAAAGCGTCGGCAGATATTTCTTCCAGCCAGCAATCACCATATCTTGTCTGAATCAATTCCGGAGAATTATACTTTACTGCATATCCGCCAACTGTTCTGGTACTTTCTGAAGATGCTGTTCTTACTTCCAGCTTATTAATCTCCCGATATGCCCGAATCTCAGATTCCGGCATCATTCCTTTCTGTTCCGGCAAATCACTCACCTCCCTCTTTTTTCACAGCTTTTGTAATATCTTTCAGTTTCATGACGCCCGCATTTACAATCAAATCGTCTCCACCCTCGAGTTTCATTCTCTGCAGTTCCAGCCGGGCATCGTTGGGGGTCAGGATCCCTGATGTGACATAACCGCACAGGATTTCTTTCTGCTGAATCGGAGTGGAACGGAGTATCACATTGGTGTTAAATCTGGCCCGGATTCCCTTATTACGTTCCTCGCGGGTGAATAATGACCAGGTTGCTTCCTGTTCGATTGCTGTAAAGATTACCAGCAGAGTATCCTGCAGATAACTTAACTGCTGCTGTTCCAGACTGTTATTGTTGGTATCCTGCAGATCATTGAGCTGATGCATCTTGATCCCCAGCAGGGCCGCAATCTGGGAAATACTCATTCTGCGGATGGTGTCAAACTGGGCATCTGCCAGGGAAAGATTCAGCGTGCTGACGTTGTAACCGGCAGGTACTGTAAATATCCGTTTCCCAGCTTTGAATATCCTTTCAAATTTGTTTTGAAGCTTCCGCAGTTCTTTTTCTTCTTTAATGTCACTGGTCAGCTGTACAACCGCCTTATTGGTCAGCCCATTGTCATACAGGTTATTCAGATACTTCTGCATCTTGATATTTGTATCAATGGCTGTTTTTCCAAGGGAGCGGTACGGCATTGCTTCAATTCCATTGAACGTCATTCCACGGTTCAGCATCAGTTCTTCCTGAAATGCATATTCTTCAATCCCAGATCCGGGTACCGTAAAGCCATAAATCACTTTATTCTGCAGATTGCTCCGGAGCAGACCTGCATTGTCAATGGTTACAGAAGTAATCTCAACAGGAATCAATTCCAGAAGTCTTCCGTCTTCTGAGTACACCTTGTAAGCAGCTCCGTAACCGTTGTGATACGCATTGACAATGTATGCCCGCCAGAAGTCCACGGCTGTCATATATTCATTAGGCCGGAGGCTTAGAAGTTCATTCACAGGATGATATTCCAGACGTTCCTGGCCTTCAGAAGTTTTCTGAACCACATAAAGCGGTGTTTTAGCCACTGACTCAGACAGGAGCTTTAAGCAGGTAAGATATGTAATCTCCCTGACAGCTGATGCCGGCGCATCTTCATATTCAATTCCAAATAGCGCCATAAACTGTTTTTCCGCTTCTGTATATTTCACTTCTTCCGAGCGTTTCTCAAGACAGTTCAGGATCATTATTACCACTCCTTGCCACAAATACTGCTGTTATAAGCAGCTGAACGGCCAGCACATAAAAACCAATGTTCCAGTCAATTGTGCATGTGTTGGCAAATGCAACCGCATTACCAGCCAGATACAGGACATCTGCTGCCCGAATATTGTTTTTGTCTTTTTTAATCATCTTCATCTCCCCAGTGATCCAAAGGATTATAGTGTTCAATGCCGTTTTCTTCGATGCAGAGCATCAATCCCATCAACATTCCCACGATTCCATCTATCTTAAACTTGCTTTTTTTCTTACTGTATTTGCATCCGAGCATTTCATCGTATACAGCAATACAGTTTTTGGCCATGAAACGTAAACATTCATTTTGGGGAATTACCAGGCGCTCATCTACCAGCAGATTTTCAAAATCATTGATTGCCTGCGTCATGGTCTGAGTGCCTTGTCCCATCGGGATTATATCCCAGTGTTCTTCCAGCGGTGCAAAAATCGTTTGAGAACCCCATCGGTCAAAGCCGATCTGTTCTGCCGGAAAATCTTTGTCTGCTTCCACCATGTAGTCAATTACTGCCAGCGGATTGATATACTTACCGGGCAGTGCGATCAGGTCACCGCGCTCCACCCAGTAGCTATATGGTATCTGGTCCCGGTGTTCCCGATCCAGCAAGGTATCTTTTGGTGTAAAAAGGTATGGTTTGATAATGAATTTGCCGCTTGTCTCCTCATAGAGGACTTTGATATGTCCCGTAATGTCATTTTTACTGGATAAATCCAGGCCATCCCAGCTGGACCAGCCTTTCATGTCGGTATAATCGATGTCATGAGTGCAGGCATCCCACAATTCCATGTTAATGGCACCTTTTTCCTCATCCAGCGCTACATGCTGATTCAGGTACATCCTGCGGAACATATTTTCCTGCATGGGCATCAATTTCACTCGTCTGGCCAGGTTTTCCAAGTCTTCCAGCTTACGAAATACCCCAAGAGCTGGATTGCTCCGGTACCATTCCTTCTGATCATCGACCGCACAGCCTTTTTTCGCTTCGAAAATCCTATAATAGAACGCCGGGTCTGATTCTTCTCCCGCTTCGATTTTCTTCGAAGCTGTATACAGCTGCATCTCCAGATTTTTCGGATCATCTCCGGAGCTGGCTGTTGTGATCGTCACCAGCAGTGGTTCATCCCAAGTACCCTGACCTGTCCGGAGCTTACCATACATTTCATCATTCTTTGCCTGATGAATCTCATCCAGCACAGCGCAGTAATCATTGAAGGAGTCTGCATTGTCTGCATCGGAAGACAAAACCATTAATTTGTTTCCATTGTCTTTCCGCTCTATCGTTTTCAGTGAAGTGCGAATTTTACAATGTCTTCTCAGGGTCTTATTTGTCTTGATAAAGTGTTCAATAGTTGCATAAAGCTCTCCTGCCTGCTTTGTTGTGTTGGCAGTCAGGATAAACAGGGCGCCAAATATGTGACGTTGGCAGAAAAACAGGTATGTGACAATGATGGCGGCCAGAAAGCTTTTCCCATTTTTACGCGGGATGTTAATATGGGCTTCCCGATGCTTTCTAAGACCGTCCTTCCGGCGTCTCACACACAGGATTTCCGTAATGATTTCGAATTGGAACTGCAGGAGGGTAAATTTCCGGTTCTGACCACGGTCATTCTGAAGCTTGGCAGTAAAGCGGTATATTTTCTCTGCCTCTTTCGTGTCAAAATAGTACTCTTCCGAGTCCCATTTCAACCGCAGGACTTCAATCCAGCGACTCAGTAATGCTTCGTATGCCATTAGTCGTGCGCAATCATCCCTTCAAGCTCCAGATCCAGTCCTTCCGCAGATACTGGCTGCTTCATTCTCTGTCTCGAAGCAGGAGTCAATCCCAATTCTTTGGCCCAGGCTCTCATTTCCTGCTGGGCTTTGTTCGCGATGGAAACCTCCGGCCGCTGCTGAATATAGCCATTCTCACCAACACTCATGGTCATGCCGGTCTCAGCCAAAACTGTCTCACACTGTTTCCACTTTGCGTAGTTCGTGCAGTATGCTTCCATTGCTTTTACATCTTTCTGCGTAAACTCCTTACCCTCCGACTGCAGGAGTTTTACTACCCGCCGCCACTCCTTTTTTGCCTCTTTCGGCATCCATGACGGACAAGTAATTGCATTTTTTTCCGCCATACCATCACCTGCCTACTCCCCCCTATGGCAAAAATCACATTTTTTTTCGAATCAAGTTATGACCGCGACTTCCCAAGAGGCGAAAAAAGTTTTTCTATCCCCTCCGGCCAAGTCACCTCCGCCTAACCATCCGCTGCCTCATCGAACTTCCTATATTCTTTTTCGAACCATTGCTTTGCTTCATGCAACTCCTGCTGCATCTTCCTACAGCTTGCTGTGCCGCGTTCATAAGCCGCATGTACCATGGCATGATTACTGTTGCTCAGACCTATGATATTATGCGCATTCAGTCTTTTATCCCAGTCAACAGCTGTCTCTACAATGTGATGATAGGTCTCTGCTTCTATCACTTTACCAGTTCGGTACAGCTCCAGAACATCAATACCAAAACACCAGCACTCACACGCAAACCGGCATCGCTCCCATCGCTTCGAAGAATAGAACTGCTGCCTTCTGGCTTCTTCCTGGTCCTGCATCCTTGCACGTTTATATCTTCTGTGCTGCTGCCGATGCTGTGTTTCATGCTTCTCACAATATCTTCTGTCAGCATCTATGATCTTTTGACAGCCAATGTGACCACACATTCTTTTCAGCATCTCTTTCACCTATAGAAAAAGGGCAGTCATACAACCGCCCTCTGTTTGTCGTTGCACACCGATATTGTGCCATCCAATCAAATCTTTTACCATGTCATCTTTTTTTCAATTTTTTTTCATCTTTTTTTCACGATATTCCAAAGCTTCTTTGCCAAACAGCTTTACTGCAATGATTTCCACCATCTGAATAATCCAGCGCCTGGGAGTGCTTTCTCCTGTTGTTATCAGCTCCGCTATTTTCTCATAGCTTTTCCCTTCAAAGAAATGAAGCTTCATCGCATCAACTTTATACTTTTCTCCTTTTGCATCCTGCTCTATTTCCAATTCTGATATTGCCTGATCCAGAATTTGAATCAATGCAGCAGTCTCTTTCCGGTTATCTATCATCTTCTGTACAAATTCTCCGTGGGCATTGTCCGTTATCTCCACGTTCATGCTGCGTTTCATATCGCGATACGCCTTCAGATAGCGATATGTCATATTATACGCTTCCGATCTGGCCATCCGTTTCACCTTCTTTGTGACCTTTACACACATCTTCTCCCTTTAACTGTATTCTGCTCAAATCAGCCCCTGTTCTTCTCAATTCATTTACCACCTCTTCCCATTCCGTAATAAAATGAGCAATATCCCTTAATGCCCATTTAGGATAAATCTTTTGAATCGCTTTTGCATGTCGATAAATTTCTTCACCGTATTCCCGTTTAATTTGATTAACAATGTTCAATAGCAGCTCCTTCCAGCAACAGTTCTTTTTGATTTGCTACATCCATAATTTCTTTCCAGATTTCCCAATCTCTTACTAAGGCACCTTTCTTGTTTTTCCAGCCATTTCCGCTCCAGAACTTCACCCAGCCCTGATTAATTGCCGCTGCCGAATGTAATGTCTTTAAGTAAATAACAACTTTAGCAGCACATCTGATTTCCCGCAGACCCACAGCTACTGCTTTTAATTCCGCTCTATGTACAGAATCAGCGTCATATCTGGGACAACTGTATTTTCGCTTATGATTTGTTCCATCTCGTTTCTTACAGCTTAATTCTGCTATACATTCAGTTTTTGTTAAATAAACAGCCAGTTTTATTTCAATCATGTATCCTCCAGATAGTTCTTACCAAAGATTTTCATAAATTCTTCTCTGCTGCCATGCTGGCTTTCAAACGCTCTTTGTGCTTCACATCTCAGTTTCAAGTTTAACTCTCTGTTTCCACCATGCACACCCATTGGCGTTCCTTCATGATGCATAAAGCATAAATGGACTTTTAAACCATATTTTTCTGATAAACTTCTGTTTGCCGTCCCATAAAATACATGATGCTCATGGGTGTGGCCAACTCTTTCGCATACATAACAGATACCCTTTCGGGTATTCATAATTGATTTCATTCTGCCTCCTTCCTGGCTGCCCGGAGGCAGCCATAGCTTACAATTTCGTGATAAATTTATATCCTGGGACACGCCCTTAGGAGCTGTATGTTCTGCCTTTTTTATCTACTGTTTCATGCATCCATTTCCTCATTGCTTCGGCACCTTTAGGAGAACCTAACAGAGTCCGCGGCATATGCTTGTACAGGTAATTTGCCATACCAAATTCTGTCAGAGATTGTATGTACTCGTAGCGTGTCATGGTCTTCTCTGCCGGCTGTTCCGGTTCCAACTCTTGACATTCTGTCACGGATTTCTCCGGCTCCCATGTTTCAGTTATCGGCTCCGAAGTTTCTGGAACGTTCATTGGTATTTCCAGAACGTTTTCTGCTGATTCCGGTTCATTTTCTATTTTTTCCGGTTCGATTTCTACCACTTCCGGTTCAGATTCTGCTGCTGCCTCAGTTTCTTCCGGCTCTACTGCAGCTTTGGTTTCTTCAGGTTCTGTGATATTTTCGATGTCGAAATTTTCCTGTCTCTCCTTATCTGCCGGCATTCCTGTTTCTTCTGATTTCGCCAAAATCCCTGACTCTCTCTCTGCAAACAGTTCCCGGATCCGTTCAAAAAATTCTGCGTAGCTCATCTGCTGCTGGCCCGCGCCAAACTTCTTGATCTTCACGCCTTCCTGCTCTGA
>JBGVFN010000060.1:0-32579 GCA_045121095.1 Lachnospiraceae bacterium
CTGGTCTGGCAGTTGGTATGTCTTTACAGGGCAGTTTATCCAACTTTGCAGGAAGTGTCATTCTTCTGGTCATGAAACCGTTTCAGGTGGGAGATTATATTGTGACATCTATCGGGGAAGGAACGGTAAAGATTATTGGTCTGATCTATACCACTCTGGTTACCATAGATGGCAAAGAAGTACATATTCCCAATGGTACTCTGGCAAACAGCAATATTACCAATGTTTCCGCCAGTCCCACAAGAACTGTCAGCGTAAAAGTTGGAGTTTCTTATCAGTCAGATATTAAAAAAGCAAAGGTACTGATTGAAAAAATGATGCGGGATTGTGAATATGTGCTTCCGGATTCGGATTTTAAAGTTTTTGTGGCCAGTCTGGGAGAAAGTAGCATAAGTATGGAAGGAAGATGCACGGTTGCTACGGAGGATTTCTGGACAACATCCTGGTATTTTAATGAAAAAATTAAAGAAATCTTTGATGAAGAGGGTATTGAAATTCCCTATTCACAGCTGGATGTACACCTGAAACAATAAAAAGTATGGTAACAGTTCAGGCGAGGCTGGGCTGTCTTGAATAGATTTGGCAAATATTCGTGTGTGCTGAATCGTTACACTAAACCAGGCGAAAGGGGAAGATTTATGAGAAGTTACAGATTATATGAGAATGTGGATCCTGAAGATAATATATCCGGGGAGGATTTTGATCTGGTTTCTCAGGTAAATGAGAGTATGATACTGGACGAGATTTTCCAGGTGGTAAAAAATGATATCATTAAAAAAGGTGTGGGAGGCTGCAGAAGTATTGCATTTATTTGTGAGCATGAAGAAGATATGCGGCTGAAAAACTATTATGATATCGTAATTATCATGAAAAATCTCATAACCAATGCGATTCAGTGCGGTGCCAGTGAAATTGAAGTACGCACAGATGTAACCGATGAGAAGTTGATCATTACGGTATCGGATGATGGACCGGGTATCAGCCCCGAACATAAACCGTATATTTTTACCCCTCGTTTTTCTACAAAAGAGATGAAGCATGATCAAGCTTCCGGTCTGGGGCTGTATAATGTCCGTAAAGCAGTCATTAACAGCCATGGAAAGCTGGAAGTTGACAGTCAGCCTGACCAGGGAACGACTTTTAAAGTAACATTTCCGCTGAAAGCAGTTCTTGTGAAATAGCCCTTATTTCAATAAATTGTTTTTAAAATATTGGTAATTGTTTACAGTTGTAAAACCGTTACCAATATTTTTTACTTTCAAAACCATTATTATAGTTATATATACTTTTCGAATTTTCTAAATTGATATATGATTGCGGGCGTTGAGCTTTTTGAACGTCGTAATAAACAATGAAAGGATCGTATCATGACATCAAGAACTATTTGTGTAAGTAATCATACAATCGATTTTCCTGCAGTAAGCGCACAGTTTGTGCAGAAAGCCTGTGAATTTAAAAGTAATGTGTTGATCGAGATTGATCATAAAAAATATGTAAACGGTAAAAGTTTTATGGGAATGCTTTCCCTGGATGTTCGTGAAGGAATGCTGTTACATATTATGTCTGATGGCGCAGATGAAGAACTGGCTGTTGAGACCTTAGGAAAGCTGATTGGCAAAATTACTGCATAAATATGCCATAATTTGCTATTGATTTCGTGAAAAATATGTAGTATCATAGAGTCATACATAAGAAAAACGGTGTGCGATAAGATACGAAAGAAGACTGCTGGAAACAGATTTAATCTGTTTCCAGTTTTTTATGTTTTAAGAAATAGTAGAAAAATACAGGAAGAGACTTTTTCAGATTTTTATACAGAAGATCAGGTGGTAATATCATACAGAATATTGCAGATTGCAATAAAATATGATATATTTTTTTTGACATATGACAAATATACCCGCAGTAGACAAGAAGATAGAGGCTTCTTATTCACTGAAGGTACAGTTAAAGAACGTATCATTAATAAATATACAATGCGGAGGTATGCAGCGGATGTTAAAGGAAATTGCTGGTAAGTATTATCTGGAAGAAGGATGTAATTGTTCAGAAGCTCTCCTGTATGCAGCAAATGATTACTATAATCTGGGATTGGCAGCAGAAAGTTTGAAGCTGATGGGAGCTTTTGGCGGCGGTATGGGCTGTAAGACCACCTGTGGTGCTTTAAGTGGAGCGATTGCCGCATTAAGTGCCATGTTTGTGCAGGGAAAAGCTCATGAAACTCCCGGCATGAAGGAAATCAGCGGTGGTTTTGTGAAAAAATTTGAGGAAAAGCTGGGCAGTACTCTTTGCAGTGTTCTGGAACCGCAGAATAAAAAGGACGATGTACGTTGTGTGCTGACTGTGGAACTGGCCGCAGAAGCTCTGGAAGAATATATTGCGGGGCTGAAAGGAGAAAAGAAATCAGTTTCTGCAGATACATTGACACCGGAAGATATTAAAAGGGTAAAAGCTCTGGGATTTTTACAGAATAAAGGAACAGGCCTTTTTAATGGACGTGTCATCACACGCAATGGTAAAGTGACTTTTCAGGAGATGAAAAAGGTGGCAGAAGCTGCTGAAAAGTTTGGTTGTGGAGAAGTGGTAATGACCACACGTCTGACTCTGGAAGTAAGAGGGGTTCCCTATGACCAGATCGATGCATTCCGGGCTTTTCTGGCAGAAGCTGGACTGGAAACCGGAGGAACCGGCTCGAAAGTACGCCCGGTTGTTTCCTGCAAAGGAACCACCTGCCAGTATGGTCTGTGCGATACCTATGCACTTTCCGAAACCATTCATGAACGTTTTTATAAAGGTTATGAAACGGTAAAATTACCTCACAAATTTAAGATTGCAGTAGGCGGATGCCCCAATAATTGTGTAAAACCCAACTTAAATGATATTGGTGTTGTTGGACAACGTCTTATGGAATATGATCCGGAAATCTGCAAAGGCTGTAAAAAATGTGCCGTAGAAAAAGCCTGTCCCATCCATGTGGCGCAGGTAAAAGACGGCAAACTGACCATTGGAGAAGACTGTAATCACTGTGGACGCTGCGTGGAGAAATGTCCTTTTAAAGCAGTTACTCCCGGGGCATATGGCTATCGTGTAGTGATTGGCGGACGCTGGGGTAAAAAGATGGCAATGGGACAGCCTCTTGATAAAGTATTTACATCCGAGGAAGAAGTACTCAGCGTAATTGAAAAGGCCATTCTGTTGTTCCGTGAACAGGGTCAGACTGGAGAACGTTTTGCGGATACCATTAACAGACTTGGATTTGAAGTTGTTCAGGAACAGCTGTTAGGCGATGAGATTCTGACACGAAAAGATGAGATTCTGGGAGCAAAACTGCATCTGGTAGGTGGAGCGACCTGCTAAAAAAACAGGTGGATTTTGTATCGGATTACTAAGCAGTAAAAGGCAATAATGGTAAAAATTGTAAAGAAGAAATATTTTTCACTTGTTTTTTTGGTATTTTGCCATTAATTGTTTACAAAATGGTGATTCTGGTGTACAATATTGACAAAACCGGGTCGGGCATTCCCGGGATTGGCTGACTTTTGGATATCTGCTCAGTACGGGGCAAAGAAGAGCAGATGTCTCAACCGGATGGATCGAATATCTTCTGTGGTGGTGGGTATTTCGATTCGTCCGGCCAAAGGCAGCAAGAAAGGAGTTATACTATGAATTCACCTGCAGAAATCGCAAAAAATTATATTAATATCGGCAAGGGAAAGGTTAATACCCCTGTCTCCAAAATGTTCCTGCTTGCCATGATGGCAGGTATGTTTATCGCAATGGCTGGTGTTGGTGCTGGTACTGCATCCTGTACAATTGAAAATGCATCTGCTGCCAAATTGGTTGGTGCAGCTGTATTCCCTGGCGGCCTTGCTATGGTACTGATCGCAGGAAGCGAATTATTTACCGGTAACACTCTGCTTCTGATTCCTTTAATGGAAAAAGAAGTAAATATTGCCGGCGTACTGAAAAACTGGGTTGTTGTTTACCTTGGTAACCTGGTAGGAAGTATGCTTGTTGCTGCTATCTGTGTATGGGGCGGACAGCTTGGTCTGTTTAACAATGCATTGGCTGTATCTGCTATGAGTACTGCAGTTGCAAAATGTTCAATGCCTTTTATGCAGGCGCTTATCAAAGGTATCGGATGTAACTTCCTGGTATGTATCGCTGTATGGATGTCCTTTGGAGCAAAGGATATTGCTGGTAAGTTCTTTGCATTATATCTTCCCATCCTGATTTTCGTTGTAGCAGGATTCGAACATAGCGTTGCAAACATGTATTATATTTCCGTTGGTTTATTTGCAAAGACCAACCCTGCATATGTAGAAGCAGCAGCTGCTGCAGGCAAAGACTTATCTGCACTGACATGGGGTAACATGTTTATTGCCAACCTGCTTCCTGTTACCATTGGTAACATCATCGGCGGCGGCGTTCTGGTAGGTCTGACTTATTGGTTTGTTTATTTACGGAAATCCAAATAATCTTACATAACATGATGAATAAGACAAAAAGCCTGTGGATGCCCAGCAGGCTTTTTGTTATAGGGAGGAGCCCGTTTATTATGCCAAGACCCAAAAAATGCAGAAAAGTTTGTTCCATGCCGGATCGCGGAGTTTTTGCTCCTGTAGACGGAGAAAAAGGTTCCATTGATCTGGTGGAGATGAGTATTGATGAGTATGAAGTGATACGATTGATTGACCTGAAGGGATATACACAGGAAGAGTGTGCCATTCAGATGGATATATCCCGTACAACAGTAACCGGAATTTATAATGATGCACGAAGAAAACTGGCAGAGATGCTGGTAAATGGAAAAACTCTGAAAATTACAGGCGGAGATATCGCACTATGCAGCCACCGCAGCGCAGAATGCGGAAAAGGACACGGATATGTCAGTGGCTGCTGCAAACGTAGAAAAATAATGGAAGCTTTACAGAAATCGCAGGATTTTTGAAAACTTCCATATGATAAATATTAATAATGAATACATTTCTTTAATTCAGAAACAACAGGATTGGCGGTGTTCTTATTCCAAACCATAAGAATGCCGCCTTTTTCGTGGGAAAGCTGATAGCGGTAAAAGCCTTCTGCAGCCAGTCCTGGAAACCAGGAACTGGAAAGGAAAAAGAAACCCTGACCGCGGATCAGAGAAATATAAGCGGACTGAAGATTTTCCATTGTAACAACGGTATGATAGGGGATCTGCCGCTTTTCACAGAGATTTTGTATAAACAGATTATAATCAGGAGCAATTTCCTCTGGAAGCAGCAGAAGAGATTCATCTTTTAACAGTTCCTTGGAGAAATATTCCCGCCCGGCCACCGCATTGGATTTTCCCACACATAATTCTATGGGAGATGCACCAAATAAACGGGATTGATAACCGTTGGTGTTGTAATAGTCATATTCATAGGAGGGGGCAAAAACCACATCGTACTTTTCTGAAGCAATTCCCCGGCGCAGTTCCATGGAATCAGCAGTATCCATGCTGATATCAATATCCGGACACATTTGGGCAAATTCCTGGATAACCGTAAGAATATGGGTTGTATCGCTGGAATTTCCAGGAAAACCAATTCGAATGGATTTGTGCTGGCTCAGTATGGAGCAGGCCTTTTCATAGCCGGTCTGGGTCACATGCAGAGCCTTTTTCCATTCCTGATATAAAACTCTGCCGGCATCCGTTAAAATAGCGCCCCGTGGATTGCGGATAAACAAAGTTAATCCAACAGCCTCTTCCAATTTGGAAATGGATTTGCTGATGGATGGCTGTGATATATGAAGTTCCGCAGAGGCCTTGGTAAAATTGCCGTATTCTGCCACTACGATAAATGTATAAATCTGATTCAAAGTAATATCTGAATTTCCATTATGATAAATTAAATCCATTTCCGGTTCTCCTGTTCTTTTGCGCTTTCCTTCAGTGTACAAAGGGCGTGTATTCTCTTGTATATTGAGTCCTGTACATGGAGACTACCTGTTTATAATAGCGAAAAAACAAATAAAAAACAAGTGTATTCCATTTTGTTATAGAGCATATGTTTGGGGAGGCTTCAAAAGTATTGAAGTTAGTCTTGCTTAATGTTAAGATAAGGACAGTTTCAGCTTACAGCAAAACACAAAAAGAAAACAGGAGACTTATTGTATGAAGACAAATGTTTATATTCTGGAAGGTCTGGACTGTGCCAACTGTGCAGCCAAACTGGAACAGAAAATCAATTCTCTGGAGGGCGTGGAGACAGCCAGTATCACATTTGCGACGGGTCAGCTGCGCGTTACTGCAGAAGATCCGGATCAATTGCTGGATCAGATTATAGATACAGCGCACAAAATGGAGCCGGATGTAAAAATTTATAAAAAAGAACGGCGAAGAAGGAAATCCGTTTCGCAGGAGCATGAACATAACCATGAAAGCCACGAACATCATGAGCACAGTCATGGAGAAAGCTGCAGCTGCGGACATGACCACGGGCATGAACATAGCCATGAAGGCCATGAACATCATGAGCACAGTCACGGAGAAAGCTGCAGCTGCGGACATGACCATAACCATGAACATCATCAGGAAGAAAGCAGTGCTCAGGGTACTAGCCGGGCATATATCTTAGAGGGTCTGGATTGTGCCAATTGTGCGGCCAAAATCGAGACAAAAATCCGTTCACTGCCAGAAATCGAGCATGCTTCCCTCATATTTGCCAATAAGCAGCTTCGTGTTTCGGCTAAGAATACAGATGGTTTACGGGAGCTGATCCAGACGGTTGTGGATTCTGTTGAAGATGGTGTAACGGTTGTGGAGAGAGCATCATCCAAATCCTCTGCGAAAATGGATGTGTCTGCGAAAACAGCCCAATCCGTGAAGGAATCCATGGATCCCATGAAAAAAACACGGATTCAGATTATAACAGGTACCGTTTTGTTCCTGGCGGCAGAGCTGGCGGAAAAGCTGATTCCTGGCATTCCTCATGCTGTGGTCAATGTACTGCTGGTTGCAGCATATCTGATCCTGGGAAGCAAAGCATTGATGACGGCATATCGCAACATTAAGAAGGGGCAGGTATTTGATGAGAATTTCCTTATGACACTGGCAACTCTTGGTGCATTTGCCACCAATCAGATTCACGAAGCTGTTGGTGTTATGCTGTTTTACCGGATTGGTGAATATTTTGAACAGTATGCGACCAATCAAAGCCGAAGCCAGATTATGGATGCAGTGGATATGCGTCCGGAAGTGGTCAATCTGGTGTCAGGCGATGAAATCGAAGTGATTGAAGCGGAGGAAGCAAATGTGGGTGATGTGCTTCTGGTTCGCCCTGGTGACCGAATTCCGCTGGATGGTGTGGTTGTAGAAGGGGAAAGCCGTATTGATACTTCACCTGTAACTGGTGAGCCGGTGCCGGTGAAAGCAGCGGCTGGAGATTCTGTAATTTCCGGTTGTGTCAATACTTCCGGTGTTCTGAAAATCCGTGTAGAAAAGGTGCTGGAAGAATCCATGGTGACCAGAATTCTGGATTCTGTGGAAAATGCAGCAGCAAATAAGCCGAAAATTGATAAATTTATTACTCGTTTTTCCCGTGTATATACGCCGTTTGTGGTATTTTTTGCAGCAGCAGTGGCAGTGGTTCCCAATCTGCTCAATCTGATCCTGCATACACAGCTTTTGGGAAGAGAGCCAATTTACTGGGTAACTACGGCACTGACTTTTCTGGTAATCAGCTGTCCCTGTGCATTGGTACTTTCTGTTCCGCTGGCCTTTTTCTCCGGTATTGGAGCGGGCTCCAAAAAAGGAATTTTATTTAAAGGCGGTATTTCCATCGAAAGTCTGATGAAGGTAAAAGCCGTTGTGATGGATAAAACCGGTACGATCACAGAAGGAAATTTTGTGGTACAGCAGGTAGTTCCCTGTGTTGATTGTCAGTGGAGTTCTGAACAGCTGCTGTCTATGGCGGCATCCTGTGAACTTTCTTCCACACACCCTATTGGACACAGTATTGTAACAGCAGCACAGGATGCTGGACTGCAGATAAAGCGTCCGGAACAAATGAAAGAGATTGCAGGAAAAGGGATTCAGGCAGTCATATCCTCCCATACGATTTTATGCGGCAGCAGAAGCCTTATGGAAACCTTTGATGTGGATTTATCAGGATATCAGAAGGAAAATTTTGGTACAGAAGTACTGATCGCGGTAAATGGCAGATTTGCTGGTTATATTGTAATTGCAGATACGATTAAGAAAGAAGCCGCGGATGCCATTGCCCGAACAAAGAAAATGGGCGT
Source organism: Lachnospiraceae bacterium (assembly GCA_045121095.1). Classification (GTDB taxonomy): domain Bacteria; phylum Bacillota; class Clostridia; order Lachnospirales; family Lachnospiraceae; genus TWA4. The sequence goes on from JBGVFN010000060.1 coordinate 8,272, forward strand.
TGTAACAGCAATGCTGACTGGAGATGCACAGGAAAGTGCAAAAGCGGTTGCGTCACAGACGGGTGTTGACGAAGTTTATGCCAAATTGCTGCCTCAGGAAAAACTGGATCATCTGCTGCAGATTCGTGAAAAGCACGGCAGTGTCATGTTTGTAGGAGATGGAATCAATGATGCACCCGTACTTGCAGGTGCAGATGTGGGTGCTGCCATGGGAAGCGGAGCAGATGCCGCCATTGAAGCTGCAGATGTGGTCTTCATGACCTCTAGTATGGATGCCATTCCCCAGGCTATTGACATTGCCAAAGCCACCGGACGTATCTCCTGGCAGAATGTATATTTTGCCCTGGGTGTAAAAGCGGTTGTTATGCTGTTAGGTCTCTTTGGTTATGCCAACATGTGGCTGGCTGTATTTGCAGATACCGGTGTTTCCATGCTGTGTTTGTTAAATTCCATGCGGATTTTATATCGCAAGTAGACGGACGTGTTTGCTGGGGCGAACATTACTTATGTACTGCCTGAATTTTTATAAAAAAACGTAAATGGCGGAATTACAGAGCCGCATTGCTAAGGAGACCTTTGGTCAAACGTCGGCACTTAACGAGCGGCTTTCTGTAAAGAAAGACGAGAGTTTAGTGTCCGTTACGTTTGGGCATCGTTAACATGCAAACAAAGCTTCAGTGAAGCTTTGTTTGTAGAGCGAGAGCGCGTCTCCGTGTAATGTGGCTCTGTAATGGAGCCCTCATTACCTTATAAAATTACACAATCATTGTTCGTCTCCAGGATATATTATCTATTTTTCGGAAGAAGCTCCTGAACAGCAGCAAAATGTCTTTTCATGGCGTCGAATGATTCTACGCTGATGACATGTTCCATACGGCAGGCATCTTCCAGAGCTGTTTCTTCACTGACACCCATGTAGATCAGCCAGCGGGACAGTAATTGGTGACGTTCGTACATTTTATTGGCAATTTCCAGGCCTTTTTCAGTCAGAACCAGATGTCCCTCATTTTCTACTGTAATGTATCCGTTCTCTCTGAGGTTCTTCATAGCGACACTTACGCTGGGCTTGGAAAAATTAAGTTTATTCGCTACGTCGATTGATCTGGCATATCCCTTGGACTTTTGGAGCATAAGAATAGTTTCCAGATAATTTTCAGCAGATTCAAGAATTTTCATTGTAAATTTAGCAGGATTTCCAACTGTGAAAACCATGAGGAATACGTAACTAACATACGTATGATCCTGCTTCTCCTTTCCTAGTTTTACTTGATCTTTCACGAAGCATGCCGGACAGATATCAGCGGTTTTCTAAAGATGACAGAATAGAAAACGGATAATATATCCAGCAGTCTGTATTGTTTAAGAATATCATATTCGAAGAAAAATTTCAATATTAGCGGTCACTATGATTTATTAGCGGCCACTATGATTTTAAGATTTTCCGACTGAGCAGTGCGATGCTCTGGTACATTAATACAGCAATGATACAGAGAATCAGAATGGAAAGCATAACCGTATCCATCTGAAATACCTGGGAGCTGTAAATGATCAGATATCCAAGACCGGCCTGTGCTGCCATAAATTCGCCAATGATCACGCCTACCAGACAAAGGCCGATATTCACCTTCATGGTACTTAAAATCAGGGGGATAGAGGCGGGAATCAAAAGCTTCAGAAGAATATCCCGCTTTCCGGCTCCCAGCATCTGCATCAGGCGGATCTTATCCAGATCCGTTTTATAGAAGCCGCTGGTCAGTGTAATGGTAGAGGCGAAAATCGCCAGAAGAATTCCTGTTACAATGACTGTTTTTACATTATTTCCCAGCCAGACAATAAGAACCGGAGCCAGAGCAGATTTAGGAAGGCTGTTTAGCATGACCAGGGCAGGCTCCAGCACCTCATAAAGTGTCTTGCTGAACCAGAGAAGGGCAGCAAACAGCAGACTGGCGACAGATACAATCAGAAAACTCAGCAGAGTTTCACCAATGGTGACGAAAATGTGGTAAAAAAGGCCCTGTTCTGTTACAGAAGTAAGAAAGCAGGTAAACATACGGGAGGGGGAACTGAAAATAAAATCGTTGATCAGTCCCGTTCGTGCGCAGATTTCCCACAAAAACAGGATTGCAAACAGCAGCAGAATCCGGGCAGAAAAAATCTTCCATTTCCGTTTTTGATATTGTTTTAAAAAAGCCTGCTGATGGGGGCTTGGGGCGAAAGTCTTAGAAGTTTTAGAAATATCAGAAGTTTGCACCATCATCGCGTTTCAGCTCCTTCCATACAAGTTTAAATAAATCAGAAAAATAGGGATGCTGCCTGCGCATACCGGGACTGGTGATATGATCAGGAAAAACAACGGGAATTTCTGCTTTTACCGTGCAGGGGCGTCCGGAAAGCACCAGAATCCGGTCCGCAATGCTAACTGCCTCCGATAAGTCATGAGTTACCATAAGAACAGTTTTGCCGGATTTTCGAATCAAAGTGGTGATATCATCCGCCACTTCCAGGCGCGTTTGATAATCCAGAGCGGAAAATGGTTCATCCAGAATCAAAAGAGCCGGGTCCAGTGCCAGTGTTCGAATGAGAGCTGCCCGCTGGCGCATGCCGCCGGAAAGAGCAGAGGGCGGGCTGGATGTAAAATCTTTTAATCCGTAGAATTCAAGCATCTGTTTGACCTGTCCTATTACTTCTGGTGTCTGCTGATGGTTCAGCTCCGGCCCCAGCATGACATTTTGATAAAGTGTTCGCCATTCAAAAAGATGATCCTGCTGGAACATATAGCCAATGGGAATCATGTGCTGCCATTGGGAACGCTGCTGGCTGCTGATTTTGGGCGGCTGGTCAAAAAGCCGGATAGTGCCTGCTTCCGGTTTTAACAGTCCGCAGGCAAGAGAAAGCAGGGTCGATTTATCAACCCTTGCGAAAAGGAAACAAAAAGATCTTAATCTGTAAAATTCCTACGGTCACAAACTGGATGGAAATACTCTATTATTATGTTTTTCTAAAAAAAATGAATAACACTTGACGATACCTTTTGTTTTTGCTAGAGTGTGCTTGAATCATTTTCTGGAACTGTTTACCTGGACGGATATACCTGTTGATGCAGGTGTTATCATACAGGTATCACGATAAGTGAGGAGCTGATCCTTTAAACAGTTACGATTTTGCAAATAAACAGGAGGTTGTCTCAATGATCTTAGAAATTTTAGGAGGCTTTTTAATGGCGTTGGCAGACAGTGTTCCCGGCGTTTCCGGCGGCACCGTTGCTTTTCTGATGGGTTTTTATGATGATTTTATTTCATCACTGAATAATATTATTTCAAAGAACAAAAGAAAACGTACAAAAGCAATACAGTTTTTAATGAAGATGGGAAGCGGCTGGGTCGTTGGCATGGTTGCGGCTGCACTGGTTATTACCGCTGTTTTTGAGAAGTATATCTACAATGTAAGTTCCCTCTTTTTAGGATTTGTATTTTTTGCCATTCCAGTTATCATCATGGAAGAAAAGAAATCTTTCCAGGGGAAGTATTATAATCTGATTTTTACCGTAATCGGTGTTGCTATTGTAGCAGCAGTTACTTATTTCTCCGGTTCTTCTGCCAGCAACAGTCTTGCATGGGGCGAGTTCAGCTTTGGAAATGGAGTATTCCTGTTCGTTTGTGCCATGTGTGCGATTTCAGCTATGGTGCTGCCCGGTATTTCCGGTTCTTCCCTGCTTCTGGTATTTGGCTTTTATCAGGCAGTTATGGAAGCAATTCGCGGATTTTTACATCTGCAGTTTGAATATGTTCCCGGTCTGATCATCTTTGGATGCGGTATTTTAACCGGTATTTTCACCGTTGTAAAAGGTCTGAAGGTGGCATTGGAAAAACAGCGCTCCATAACCATGTATACTATTATTGGTATGATGGTTGGTTCCCTCTATGCTATTATTATGGGACCCACCAGTCTGAAAAACAATCCCCAGCCGGCTATGAGCCTGGATACCTTTAACCTGCTGTTCTTTGTAATCGGCGGTGTGGTTATTCTGGGTCTGCAGCTGTTGAAGACTCTGCTGGGTGATAAAGACGAGTTTTAGAGCAGTTCAGCAAGGAGCTGAGCTAGAGCGTGTTTGAAAAAGCTGATTGTAGAAAATACAGTCAGCTTTTTTTACTTCCGGCTTTTCGGTATTCCAAAGGGGAAGCCCCAGTCACTCGTTTAAACATTTTTATATAATAGCTGGTGTTGGAAAAACCGCAAAGGTATGCAATTTCGGTAACCGTATATTTCGTGGACAGCAGCAATTCCATACTTTTATGAATTCGGTAATCGATCAGATAACCGATGGGGGGCGTGTGGAGCAATTGCTGAAAAAGTTTGCAGCAGCTGCTCCGGCAGACATTTCCAGAAGCAGCAATCTGTTCCAGGGTGATTTTTTCAGAATAATGATTCTGGATATAATCCACCATGCGGCGCAGTTCATCCAGATGAGGCGTTTCTGCTGCTTCTGTTTTTGCAGCAGGTTTTACAAAGTCGTCGTATAATTCTTTCCAGATGTATAAAATATAACTTTCCAGCGTTAATTCAAAGGTCGGTTCCTGTGCCTGACAAAGCATCTGGATCTTGTTCAAATATTCCATCATCCGCGTATGGGACGGGTTCAGCGCATCTAAAATACAAAAAGCATAGTTTTCACTGTTCAGCAAAGGTAAAATATAAGTTTTCCGAATGTGAGAAGTCGTATCCAATAAAGCCAGCGGAACACGAATACACAAAAAAGCACAATCAACGCCATGATCAGCCCGGCCATAATGAAATTGTCTGGAATTAATAAAAATTCCCTGTCCTTCTTTTAAAAGATAGTCATTTCCATTGACGGAATAAATCATTTTTCCCTGTAGAATTACAATAAACTCCAGATCATCGTGCCAGTGGCTGATGGAGGACATGCCAACATAGTCGGACAGATAATCCTGTTTTACGTATAATGGAATCTGCGGATAATTGTAGTAGACGATTTCAGATGCATCGTCTCGTATGGTAGTGGTAATCATCATAAACCTCCCAGGGGTGGTATATTACGTAAAAATCTCAGTGGACTCCTGCTGAGAATACGATTGTTATATAATATTGGTGGATAATAGTATAAAAATTACAATATAATGGAATATAATTTTATTATCATAGTTTATCATTTCTGAAGAAAACTGTAAAGAAGACGAAAGTGAGGAATAAAAAATGAATCATAAAGAACGAAGAAACCTGGAACTGCCTTATATTTCAGATGAAGAGATTATGAAAGAACAGACGATTACACGTAAAATTGTACATCGTTTAAATACGATGGATCCATCTGATTTTGAAAGAATTAAAGAAACGGTAAAAGAACTTCTTGGAAAATCAGAGGGAGCATTTATTAATCCGCCCTTTTACTGCGATTATGGTTCCCATATTGAAGTAGGAAAGAATTTCTTTGCCAATTACAATTGTACCATTCTGGATGTGGCAAAGGTTGTGATCGGAGATAATTGCCAGATGGCTCCCAATGTGGCCATTTATACAGCCGGACATCCTCTTCATCCGGATTCCCGCAATTCCGGCTATGAGTATGGTATTTCCGTAACCATCGGGGATAATGTATGGATTGGCGGTAACGCAGTGATTATGCCGGGGGTACATATTGGAAGTAATACGGTAATTGCAGCGGGCAGTGTGGTGACAAAGGATATTCCTGACTGGGTAGTAGCGGGTGGAAATCCCTGCCGTGTCATTCGTCCTATTACAGAAGAAGACCGAAAATATTATTATAAAGATCGGGTTTTCGATGAAGAAAGCTGGGCTGAAATTCAGGGAAATAAGAAATAAATGGAAGATTGGAGCGTCTTTTATCGAAAACTTTGGACACTGGTATTTCCACTTGCTTTTCAGCAGTTTATGCTGGCAGCTGTCAGTGCGTCGGATGCGATTATGCTGGGGGCAATTCAGCAGGATGCGCTGTCTGCCGTTTCCTTAGCCGGTCAGGTCCAGTTTGTGCTGAATCTGTTTTGGTCTGCTCTGGTGATTGGAGCCAGCATGTTTGCGGCACAATATTGGGGAAAAGGTGATCTGGATGCGGTGGAACGGATTTTCGGGATTGTATTAAAAGCTTCATTTTTTATTTCATTCCTGTTTTTTATGGGTACGCTGCTGATTCCCAGACAGCTGATGCAGATTTTTACCACCGAGGAAGCCCTGATCGCAGGCGGCGTGACCTATCTGCGTTTTGTGGGAGTTTCCTATCTGTTTACCGGAATTTCCCAGATGTATCTTTGCATCTTAAAAAACACTGGTAATGCATTAAAAAGTACCTTGATCAGTTCAGCAGCTGTTGTTCTGAATATTGGTTTGAACGCTGTTTTTATATTTGGACTGTTGGGAATGCCCAGAATGGAAATTGCAGGTGCCGCATTGGCTACGGTAATTTCCCGTGCCGCAGAATTGTTGTGGGCGATTCTGGAAATCAGCAAAAACAGTGCCGTAAAGGCGCGTTTTTCATATATTTTACATACAGATCCGGTATTGCGAAACGACATCTGGAAACGCACTCTGCCGGTTTTGGTCAATGAATTGTCCTGGGGCTGTGGCTTTACCATGTACTCGGTTATTATGGGCCACATGGGAAGTGACGCAGTCGCGGCTAATTCCATTGCCAGTATTGTTAAAAATCTGGCGGCATGTTTCTGTATCGGGCTTAGCAGTGGCGGCGGAATTATGATTGGAAATGAACTGGGAAAAGGAGCGCTGGAACGAGCCAGACGGTATGGGGATCGTCTGTGCGGATTATCGGTCATCAGCGGTGCTTTATCCGGAGTGATTTTACTGCTTTGCAGTCCGGTGATTCTCCATTTTGTCCAGTTAAGCCCCCAGGCCATGGGATATCTGAAAGGGATGCTGTTGATGAGTACCTATTATCTCATTGGCAAATCAGCCAGCTGTATGATCATCCCGGGTATTTTCTGTGCCGGCGGTGACTCCAGATTCGGTATGATCTGTGACACCGTAAATATGTGGCTGGTCATTGTCCCGCTTGGCCTAATTGCAGCATTCTGGCTGAAACTTCCCGTTCTGGCAGTGTATTTCATCTTAAATATGGATGAACTCACAAAATTGCCTGTGGAAATTATACATTATAAAAAATATCGCTGGGTAAAGGATTTAACACGAAAATAAGCTTCACATTCATTGTTATTTTGTGAAACGCATGGAAACAAAGAATCTGTTTGAGAAATATACTTGTTTACAAGATATATTTGCACATATTCGTTGTCTCCATGCGTATTTTTATATCTATTTGATGGGGAATTGTGTTATTTTGAAAGAATTGAGAGATTATTATTAATAAATGGTACAAATAAAAGAGTAATGTATGGTAACAAGAAAATATTCTGAATATTTTAATTTTATTAAAAAAGAGATTGACAAAATTAAAAAACATGCTATAATAGAGACATAAAACCAAATAAGAGTTTCAGATAACTGAAAACAACATATGATTATCTGATTTTTATATCAGAGGAACGTAACAAAAGTTGTTTTCATAAAAGTTACAGAAACTCATGATTCATAGATATGGATACATTATTTGGAAATCGGAAGAAGGAGGTACGGTCCAAAAGATACAGAAGCTTATCCCCGAAGTAGCAAACCGGGACTCGTAAAAGATTACGGATTAATAAAACAGAAACTGAATATTGAAATTCAAGATTTAAAATCTGAATCCTGACAGAAAATTATCTTAAAAAGATAAGATCAAAAGTAAAAGCATTTGTCCGATACAGATGAAATTACAAAATAGTCTTATAAATCCAGCAGTTGATAAGAAAGATTTTTATCAGCAGGATGATTATTACAGATATGTAAATATAGATATATAGGAAAAACAGAAGTTGATTTTATAGTTTATAAGCAGTCTGATAAGAAAAAAGCTGGATAAAGAATATAAGAAGAGTTCAAAAATTAATCTTATGAATAAGATCAAAAAGATTAGAAAACAGATTATATTCAAGTAGAGCAGAAAAGCGGAAAGATAGTCAAAAAGATAATTAGAAAGACTGCAAAGATCAGATATTTAGATAAGAAGGAAGATAGACAGCAGAAAGAAGACATTAATCCAGATTTGTAAAACTAATCAAAAATAAAAGAAAGAGGTAAACTCCGTTGAATAATTTTGACGATGTACAGCATTAGGGAGTACCGAATGAAAATATAATTCGTTCGGTACTCTTTTTTTGTGTTATAATACTAAAAAAGTTTTTTGCGAGGTAAGGATATGATGGAAATGAAAGATGCTGCTTTTTGTGCGAAACGGATCGCGGATAATATGGAAAAGGTGATTGTGGGCAAGCGCCGGGTGACGGAACTGGTTCTAACTGCTTTTTTGGCGGGCGGTCATGTGCTTTTGGAAGATGTACCGGGAACTGGTAAGACCGTACTTTCCAAATCATTGGCGCAGTCGGTTAGTCTGGAATTTAAGCGGATTCAGTTTACACCAGATCTGCTTCCGTCGGATATTTCCGGTTTGAATATTTACAACCAGAAAGAAAGGGAGTTTCAGCTGCGGAAGGGGCCGGTTTTTTCCAATATTGTGCTGGCGGATGAGATTAACCGTGCCACACCCAGAACCCAGTCCAGTTTATTGGAGTGTATGGAAGAACATCAGGTAACCATTGATGGGGAGACTTATGTGCTGGAAAAACCGTTTTTTGTAATTGCGACACAGAATCCGGTGGAAAATGCGGGAACCTATCCTTTACCGGAAGCGCAGCTGGACCGCTTTATGATGAAGCTGTCTGTGGGACTTTTACAGCCAGAGGAAGAAATTCATATGATGCAGCGTTTTCTGAGCGGGGAACTGGCTCAGAGTCTGGAGAAAGTCTGCAGCAAAGAGGAATTTTTGAATTTACAGGAAACCTGCAGACAGGTTCGGGTTCATGAAGACTTGCTGCAGTACATACAGGCTATTGTGCAGGCCGCCAGAAAACATGAACAGGTGCGTCTGGGGGTTAGTCCGAGAGGTACACTGGCACTTTTGCGGGCGGTTCAGGCCTGGGCTTTGATACAGGGAAGAGATTATGTAATTCCGGAAGATATTCGTTTGCTGACCATTCCGGTTCTGGCTCATCGTATGCTGTTAAGCCGAGGTGCAAAGGCAGCTGGCAATCTGGCGTCTGGACGGACTGTTACAGGAGGAAAGGACGGGCTGACCGGCAGTATGGCGGATGAGATTTTACAGGAAATTCTTTCCCGGACTCCGGTACCGGTGGAGGATTGGAAGTAGAATGTTCGAAAAGAGAAAGATTGGATACAGGATATGAGTCTGATTATTATTTTTGTTATGGCAGCGCTTTTGTATGTTCTCCAAAGTGTAGTTTACAGTATCTGGGGAAGTAAAGGGCTGCAGGCGCAGGTATGGTTTGAGCGGGGAGCAGTTACAGAAGGGGAAAATGGTATTTTGGTCGAGCAGGTCAGTAATGCGAAATGGCTTCCCATGCCGGTGGTGCATCTGTTGATGCAGACAGACCGGGAGCTGGTTTTTAATGGAGAATCCAGAGATAACACCACAGTTTCTGACCAGAATTATCGGATTGATGTTTATTCCATCATGCCCTGGCAGAAAATTACCCGCCGTTTACGTTTTTGTGCTGCGAAAAGAGGATATTATCCGGTGCGGGAACTGTCGCTGGAGTATCGGAATTTGTTTTTTCAGCCCTTTTCCTCCTTTCAGCAGCCGGCAGATACCTGGTTATATGTATATCCGCGTCCTGTATTTACACAGGAGATCGATATGGTGGTGCAGAAGCTGATGGGTGAAGTGCTGATCCGCAGACGGCTGCTGGAAGACCCTTATGCATTTTATGGGATTCGTGAATATCAGACCTATGATACCATGCGGCAGATTAACTGGAAGGCGACTGCTAAGACCGGGGAACTGCGGGTAAATACCTGTCAGTCCACGGTTTCATGTAAAGTTTCAATCCTGCTGGATGTACGTCTGCCCCACACGGCCAGAGCAATGGAACGGGTGGAGCAGGGAATTCGCATGGCAGCAGCTTTTGGGATTTCCTGTGAAGAAGCACAGATTCCATTTTCATTATTTACCAATGGAACAAGCAAAGGAAATTCCTGTCAAATGGATTCTTATCAGCAGGATTTCTGGCAGGAGGCGGATCTGGAAGCATCCACGGGAGCAGGACATCTGCAGAGTTTTATGGAGATATTATCTCGAATTGATGTCCCTGCGGCCAGTGAGTGGGAGCCAAAGTTGATGGGACAGGACAGCAGCGAAGACAGCTTTCTTGTCTATATCAGTCCAGATGATGGCGAGCCCTTTGCAGAGTGTCAGGGCTTTTGGGACTGTTTCTGGATTGCAGTAAAAGAAGAAGATTTGGACAGGTGATAAAGGGATGAAAATCAAACGATCAGCGGGTTTGATCCTGCTGGATATTATTCTTCAGTTTTTTCCGGGATTTATGATGTATCATCTGGCGGCAGTGGTTTGTCAGCAAATGGGAGGAACCAGAGATTATTTTTCTTTTGGGGACGGGCTGTTGTTATTGCTTTTTACAGCTTCCTGCTATTTGATTCGATATAAAATACGGAATTTTAATTTGTTTTTGGCGGTTCAGACGGGACTTTTTCTGCTTTTTTGTGTGATTCTGCCAAATACACTATTTGCCAGGATTGTTTTGATCGCGGTGGGATTTTGCCGGACCTTCTGGGATTCCATGAAACGGGTGGGACGGATGAATGAAAAAGGAGAAGCCGTGAATCTGGCAAAGATTGATATGGAGGCCATTAGTCCGCTGGAGGGGTGTGTGCCTTTGCTGGTCCTGGTTGTGGGACTGATTAAGGGAAATATGCAGGTTTTGTATCCTTTTTTAGTGGAAACCGGCCTGTTTTATGTGCTGTATTTTTTCAGGGCGCATCTGGCAGGACGAAGACTTTACATCGAACAATATGATCGCATGACCCATTTTCCTTTGGAGCAGATGAAACGCACCGGCTATCTGGTTATGAGTGTTTATTTGGGGATTTGTGTGCTTTGTTTTACGGTGGCAGCCAGTTTTCGGGAAATTTTATCCGGAAATGGACCCTTTGTGTGGCTCTGGGAAAAAATCCGGGCGATTTTAAGGTTTTTGTTTTCTCTGCTTCCGAAAAGCGAGACCCCGCGGGGGGTGGAAACGGTAACTGCAGAAACTTATGAAAGCGTACAGGAAGGATTTGTTTTACCGGAAGCAAAGGAAACCTGGGTTTTCTGGGAATTTACGGAGAAAATCCTGAAAGTTGCGGTGGCGGTTATTTTACTGGTATTGCTGGTAAAAGGTATTCAGGCCCTTTATCGGGAGCTGAAAGGACGTTTTCAGAGCCGGAAACAGGAGGAACGGGAGGCGGAAGATGTACAGGAAAAACTGGTTCGGGAAGCCCGTCCGCCTCAAAAAAGACGGAGAGGAGGTCTGTTTTTGACCTCCGAGGAAAAAATAAGAAAGATTTATCGAAGAACCATTAAAAAGGCAGTTCCTCAAAAGTCTTCTTTTTATCCGTACCGCACCATGAATCCGGAGCAGCTTCATGATACGTTAAAGCTGCAGGAGCTGGTGGAGGAAGAAGTGCAGATGCGAAATTTGTATGAAAAGGCGCGATACAGTGGCAAAACCATGGAAAATGATGAACTGGAGCAGATGAAAAAGGCTGCAAAATGGAAGCGGTAGGATCGCGGAAGAAATAAAAAAATTGAGAAAAAATGGAATAAAATGAAACAAAATAAAAGGATATAGAAGGAGTGTAAAATGCCGCGGATCTTGCTGGTGGAAGATGATAGAAGTATTGTTGAAAATTTAAAAGAATTTTTGAAAAAGGAAGGCTTTGAAGTGGATGTGGCCATGCGTCAGTCGGAGGCTTTGGATAAAACGGCGCAGACGGCATATGATTTGCTTTTGCTGGATATTTCCCTGCCGGATGGCAATGGTTATGCGGTTTGTACAGCAGTCAAGGCCCATTTCGATATACCGGTTATATTTCTGACCGCTTCGGGGGATGAATTCAGCGTAGTGACCGGGTTTGATCTGGGAGCAGATGACTATATTGCAAAGCCGTTTCGGCCCAGGGAACTGATTTCCCGGATTAAAAATGTGCTGCGTCGTTATCATCGGCTGGGAAATATTCTGGAATACAGCGGAATTACGGTGGATACGGTGAAAGGCGTGGTGACCAGAGGAGGGGAGGAACTGCTGCTGTCTGCGCTGGAGTATCGGCTGCTGCTGGTATTTTTCAATAATAAAGGAATTGTACTTTCCCGCAATAAGCTTTTGGAAGAAATCTGGAATATTGCAGGGGAGTTTGTAAATGACAATACGCTGACCGTATATATTAAACGGCTGCGGGAAAAGATTGAGAGGGATCCCCAGAATCCTGAGATTATCAAGACTGTGCGGGGGCTGGGGTATCGTCTGGGAGAGTAAAATGAATCTGGAAACTTTTTTTAGAAATCCGGAGATTCGGCGAAGTCTTGCCATATGGGGCGGAATGGGAATTTTATTTACCATAATCTCTGCCTGTATGGATCTTTGGTTTGGATTGATGACCGGGCTTTTTGGTCTGTTCTGGATTGGAGTCAGTCTTGCTATAACAGTAAAACGGTATGGGGCTCTGGCAGATTTAAGTCTGGAAATTGACCGGATTCTTCATGGAAACAGCCATTTTGACTGGAATCAGTTTTCGGAAGGAGAACTGTCCATTCTTTCCAGCGAGATTTATAAAATGACCATTCGGCTGAGGGAGCAGGCGGATGCGCTGGAAAAGGATAAGGTCTGGCTGGCGGACTCCCTGGCGGATATTTCCCATCAGATCCGGACGCCACTGACTTCCATCAATCTGATCGCCAATTTTTTATCGGAAGAAAATCTGACAGAAGAACGCCGGTATCAGCTGACAAAGGAGCTGTTTCGGCTGCTTTCCCGTATTGAATGGCTGATTACGACGCTTTTAAAAATGTCGAAGCTGGATGCAGGTGCCATACAGATGGTCAAAGAACCGGTTCATGCCCTGCAGATGGTACAAAAAGCAGCAGATCTGATCGCCATTCCCATGGAACTGCGGAATCAGAAACTGGTGCTGCGGGGAACGGGTGCGGAGATATTTTCGGGAGATGTGGCCTGGTGTGTGGAGGCTGTGGGCAATGTTTTGAAAAACTGTATGGAGCATACACCGGAAGGTGGAACTTTGACAGTGGAGCTTCGGGATAATACCTTATTTACAGAAATTCGGATTGCGGATACGGGAAATGGCTTTGAAAAAGAAGATATTCCTCATCTTTTTGAGCGGTTTTATAAAGGAAAAAATGCCGGAAAAGACAGTTTTGGCATCGGACTGGCGCTTTCCAGAATGATCGTACAGGCTCAGGACGGGATGATCCAGGCGAAAAACGGAGAACATGGCGGTGCAGAATTTGTCATACGATTTTATAAGGCGACCATATAAATTATGTAGAAACAGATGATTTTGAGTTTTTGTATGTAAAGTGACATTTTTGTAAGATAAGAGTCACTCTCGTGTCACCCGGACCTGTTATGATGATTACATGATGAGAGGTTTTAACCAATCAGATAGATGAACAGAAAGGGGACATGAAATGGAAATTTTACGAGTAGAGAATCTGACGAAAATATATGGAACAGGTGATAATGCAGTCCATGCACTGGATCATGTATCATTTTCGGTTGATAAAGGAGAATTTATTGCCATTATTGGACCTTCTGGGTCTGGTAAATCTACGCTGCTGCATATTTTAGGCGGTGTGGATGTGCCTACTTCCGGTAAGGTGTATATGGATGGACAGGATGTGTATGCGCAAAATGAGGAACAGCTGGCGATTTTCCGGCGCAGACAGGTGGGGCTGATCTATCAGTTTTATAACCTGATTCCCGTACTGGATGTGGTGGAAAATATTACGCTGCCGGTGTTGATGGATGGACGTAAGGTGAATCATGAGCGGCTGGATGAGCTGCTGCAGATCTTGAAATTAACGGGAAGAGAAAATCATCTTCCCAACCAGCTTTCCGGCGGGCAGCAGCAGAGGGTTTCCATTGGAAGAGCCCTGATGAATGCGCCGGCGGTGGTTTTGGCAGATGAGCCAACAGGAAATCTGGATTCGAGAAACAGTCAGGAGATTGTGGATTTATTAAAATATTCCAATAAAAAATACAATCAGACGCTGATCGTGATTACCCATGATGAAAAGGTAGCTTTACAGGCGGATCGTGTGATTGCCATTGAAGATGGCAGAATAACCAGAGATGAGGTGATCCGCAGATGAGTGTTTTTCGTAAAGTTACCCGCCGGACGCTGGCAGAAAACCGCACCAGGACCATTGTGACCATTATCGGAATCCTCCTTTCTGCGGCTATGATTACAGCAGTAACCACCAGTGTATCTAGTATTACAGAATATCTGAAGGAATGTACCATTTATCGAACCGGAGATTGGCATGGGTGTTTTTATGATCTTCCGGAAGATGCTTTGGAGGACTTTCAGGCAGAGGAAGGCATAAAAGATGCTGCTTATGCCCAGAACATTGGCTATGCAGAGGTGGAAAGCCAGAATGATTATAAACCGTATCTGTTTGTAATGGGGGCAGATGAACTGTTTTGGGAGGAAATGCCCATTCATCTGACGGATGGCCGTCTGCCGGTGAACAGTAATGAAATCTTAATCCCGGATCATTTATTTTACAATGGAGGCGTGGAATGCCAGATTGGAGATGAAATGACGCTGGAGCTGGGAGATCGTTACTGGGAAAGTGAAAAGCTGACACAGGAAACCGGTTACTGGGCAGAAGATGAAAATGGAGAAGGAGAATACCTGAAAATCAGGGAAACCAGAACCTATACGGTGGTTGGATTTTATGAGCGGCCCGATTTTGAAAATTATGAGGCACCGGGATATACAGTCATGACTCTTTGGGATGATACAAGACCTTCAGAGACCATGGCGGTATATTTCCATTGCCAAAACCCTCAGGATACTCTGGAATTTGTAGCTTGTTCAGAAGATGAGTACGGGGTGGGTTACTGGAATTCCAGTCTGCTGCGGTATGAAGGTGCCTCATCATATGCTTCCTATCATGCAGTGTTAGTGGGAATGGCAGCTATTTTAATTGCCCTGATCATGTTTGGCTCTATTTCTTTGATCTACAATGCGTTTTCCATTTCTGTCAGCGAGCGGACGCGGCAGTTTGGTCTGCTGTCTTCCATCGGAGCAACGAAAAAGCAGATTCGGAAAATGGTATTTACAGAGGCATCCTATGTCAGTGCAGTGGGGATTCCTCTGGGAATTCTCAGCGGTATCGTGGGAATTGGAATTACCTTTCATCTGGTAGGGGATAAATTTTATGCATTTTATGGCATTGAAGGTATTTCTCTGCGGCTGAAGGTTTCCCCTGTTTCCATTGTGGCGGCAGTTCTGATCACATATATTACGGTACTGCTGTCTGCGTGGATTCCTGCCCGCCGTGCCACCCGGGTAACCGCCATCGATGCCATTCGCCAGACAAAAGATGTGCGGATTCAGGCAAAGGATGTAAAAACCCTGGGAATTACACAGAAACTTTTTGGTCTGGAAGGACTGCTGGCTAAGAAACATTTTAAACGGAATCGGAAACGTTATCGTGCTACCATTCTTTCGCTCTTTGCCAGTATCGTACTTTTTATCTCGTCCAGCAGTTACTGTACGTACCTGACGGACATGGTAACCAGTGTATTTGAAGAGTATGATTACGATATTGTATATAGTTGGGAAACAGAGACAGGAAACAGCCTTTCTCTGGCAGAAGGAGCAGAAATCCTGGGAGAAAGTGAGGGGATCACGCAGTTCAGTTATATGAAAGAAGCTGGCATCAATCTGGATGTTACGCCCAGCATGATGTCGGATGAATCCAGAAAGCAGCGGGAGGAAGCTGGTGAAGAAGGAAATGCAACGATGTACATTCGCATATGTGGAGTGGATTCTACAACCTTTGACCAGTATTTAAAGGAGATGGGACTGAACAGGGAGGATTATTACGATGCAGAGCATCCCCTTGGAATCATGATGGCACAATACAGAGAATTCAATCGTTCCACCCAGCGTTATGAGAAAACCACCATATTGGATCCGGAGCTGAAAAATTTAACCTTGCGTGTCACCGATGTGGAAAAAATGAATGCTTATCTGGATTCTGCTGAATATGAGGCAGATGACGGAGAAACTGCGGATCAAAAAATCGAAGCCTGCAAGTATGATCTTCCAGTTGAAATTGGGGAATACGTGGAAAAACTTCCCTTTGGTCTGAATAAATCCGCATCCGCCTACATGATCCTGGTTTATCCCATGGAACAGTTTGAACAGCTTTTACCAAAGCAAGAGGCAGCCGAAAGCATTTATTTTAAAACAACGGATCATGAACAGGCCATGGAAACGCTGCAAAAAACAGCAAGAGCCAGCGGTATTTCCGAAGAATATTTTACAGATATTTATGAAAACAGCGAAGAGGACAGGAATCTGGTAATCATTGTTAAGGTGTTCTCTTATGGTTTCATCGTGCTGATTTCTTTGATCTCCCTGGCCAACGTGTTTAACACCATATCCACCAGCATTTTGTTAAGGCGGAGAGAATTCGCCATGCTGCGTTCCGTAGGTATGACAGAAAAAGGATTTCACAGGATGTTAAGATATGAATGTATCCTTTATGGAATGAAATCCCTGATTCTGGGAATTCCTGTATCTTTCCTGATTACCAGGCTCATCTTCCAGAGCGTCAGTGCCGGATATGACACGGAATTTTATCTGCCCTGGGGCGCGGTAGCCATTGCGGTGCTCAGTGTCTTCCTTGTAGTATTTTCTACCATGATGTACGCCATAAGGAAGGTACGTAAGGATAATGTGGTGGAAGTTTTAAAAAGCGAAAACTATTAGCAGGAATATTTTTTTGGCAACAGGAATGTTTTTTAGTAACAGGAATGTTTTTTAGCAACAAGAATGCTTTTCTAACACCTTTTTTATAAGAGAGATTGGGCAGCCGGAATGTTTCAGATACTGAAAAACCACTTCCTGCTGCAAAGCTTGAAGGCTCCTTCGGAGCCTTTTTTCTTCTTCCGGCGAAAGTACAGGAGAATGAAGAAGAATCTGCATAGAACCATCCCATTAGAGAAATTCAGAATAGTTTATGTCAAATTGCAAAATGTGTGATACGGAAATAATTGTTTAAAGTTACACAATCGTAATTTTTTTGTGAAAATTCTTTCGATTTTTGTGCATTATGGGCAATTGATTGACAGCTTTTTTGCGTTTTGTTAAACTTGAAACTATCTGATAGAAGAAAGCTTTCTTAAAAATACAATAACAAGGAGAGTATAATTATGGGACAATGTGTAAAACTCAGCGCGGATGGTTTGAAAGCGCTTCATACGGTAAATCCCCGTCTGGTATCTTATAATGTGGAAATGACAGAGGTTACTGGCGGAACTTTCTGGACTGCTTATACGGAGGCTCAGATCGACGGCACCGAACAGGTTCCCCCGCCGGATTTCAGCAAAGGTCTTGCTGCTATGCATCAGTGGTATGACCCCATCGATACTACCAACCCCCGCCTGAGAAAACTGGCGAAAGAGCTGGGCAGCTGCTGGGTACGTGTTTCCGGTACCTGGGCAACCAGAACATATTATGATTTTGAAGATCAGTACCCTGCTGGCACTTCACCCGAGGGCTATCAGAACGTGCTGAAAAAAGACCAGTGGATCAATCTGCTGAACTTTGTAAAAGCGGTAGACGGCAAACTGAAGATTTCCGTTGCCAACTGCGATGGTCTGCATACCGCCAAAGAACCCTGGAATCCCAGTCAGGCAGAGAAAATCTTTGCGCTGAGCAAGGAATATGGTGTGCCCATTGAAGCCGTAGAATTTGTCAACGAACCCAACATGATGCAGACCACCGGTTTCCCCAAAGATTACACCCCTGCTGATTTCCGCAGAGACCAGGATATTTTCCACAGATGGGTTCGTGAAAATTATCCCGAATGTCTCATCGTTGGTCCCAGTGATACAGACCCCAAAGCCATGACACAGGACCCTGACGGAAATCCTTACAATGCAGAAGCCGGCGGCGCAGGTATTGCAGATGCCCTGCCTTACTGCACCACTGCAGAACTGCTGGACGGTTGCACCGAAAAACTGGATGTATTCAGTTATCACTATTACAACGGCGTATCCGAACGTATGGCAGCCATGGCCCCTGATTCCTTTACCCCCGCAGAAGGTGCCATGAGTGAAGAATATCTGGGTATGGCTGGTTTATGTGCCCGCTGCTTTGGTCCTTACCGCGACAAATATTGTCCCGGCGGTGAAATGTGGGTTACCGAATCCGGTGATGCCGGTGCAGGCGGTCACACATGGGCTTCTACCTATCTGGAAGTACCCCGTACACTGAACGAAATCGGCGAATTTGCTTCCGTTACCAACGGCGTTATCTTCCATAATACACTGGCTTCCTCTGACTATGGCTGGCTGAAGCACGGAACCTTTGATCCCCGTCCCAGCTACTTCGCTGTACTGCTGTGGAAACGTCTCATGGGCGATACCGTTTACGCTTCCGGCGAAGAAATCCGCCCCGGTGCTCATGTATTTGCTCACTCCCGCAAGGACGGAAAAACCGGTTACGCATATCTGATCGTTAACAATTCCTGGACCGAAACCACCACAGTGGAACTGCCCAGGGAAGCAGAAGTTTATGCCCTCACCGGCAATGGCAGCATGCGCAGCCGCACCATGCTGTTAAACGGCAAGGAACTGGTTCTGGGAGAAAATGATGCAATTCCGGAACTGTCGGGTGTTACTGTGGAAGGAACCGTAGAAATTGCTCCTGGCGGATGTACATTTATTGTGCTGTAAGTCGTTGTTTGGGATATTGAAGAAAAGAGTTTCTTTTTATGTAAATATTTAAATTTTATAAAATGCCCCTGTTTTTGCTTTTGTTTGAGTGAGTGAAAACAGGGGTATTTTTATATGGAGCAATGGGATTATTCATTGCTGGTTCTTTTGAGGCGGGGCGGATCAATGTGAAAACCACCGCTTCGTATACAGTAAAATTTTAGGACTGAATCGTATACGGGACGGTGGTTAAATGGGGAGATTGTCTTTTCGGACTTTGAAGTTTAATCTTTCATTAATGCTTTCGGTTTAGGTGGCTGATAAGCAATACCGATAGATACTAACCCAGCGCCATAGTTTGCAATGCTTTCAATAATGCTGGCTATTAAACTGTACATAAAAAATTCCTCCTTCTATTTTGCTTTATATACCATAAAAGCAACAACTAATGTAGTATATGCTGCTTCACGGGCCAGTAGTGGATTGAAATATAGTAAGAAAATAATAAAAATAAATTCAATGCTTAGTGTTTGGTACATATGCTTTTTGTTTTTTTTTGCAATAAATATCCGATAGAATATTATTAGGATGTATTATTGGACAATTTATTAAAATGTAAATACATGAGCCAATAAAGATAATAAAAGCTACATATGTATTGTGGATTGTTGTGAATCTTTCAAAGAGCATTACAGAATGAAAGCAACAATTACTGCAAAGAAAACAGCCATGGTAGGTTGATGCATGGTAGCCGCCAGCAAAGAGGCGAATAGGAATAAAAAAGAGCAAAAACGTAAAAGCTTCATACCAATTATAAAAAAGGAATGAGGATACGATGATTGTCAATATAGTAAACATACTGGATAATAACAATTGATATCCATAAATGAGAATTTCTTTTTTACAAATCAAAGATTCATTGTGCATAATTAAATTTTCTGTTAGTTTTTTTGAAATGGATTCCAGCATTTTTTATCCCTTTCTGTAGTTATCTTCGGCAAATAAATGGAGATATTTTTCTCTACTGAAGGTACTATACCACTAATAAAAAGGATAATTTCAAAATGTCCTCGAATGATGGGAATATTGTCTGCGAAATAAAAACAGAGATAAAAAATTAATGATTAACAGACTTTTAAGGGAATGTAAAAAATATGTGATATGATAAAAAAAAGATAATGGAGGTAGTGTATTATGAATGAACTAGAAAAGTATAGACCAGAGATAGATGCAGTAAAATTTGCAATAGAAACACTTCCATATTTGGACATTTCAATGAATAATTTTTTTAGGAAAATTGTAATGTGTTACAAAGAATATTATAACCTGGAGAATAATAAAAAATACCTGCTTGCTGCACTTATACATATTCAGGCATACCTTGAGATGGGATTTTGCTATTGTGACAATGAAGATATTTTCAATGAAATTGTGAGACTTTATGGGTCTTCAAAAGAGCAGCTTTTTCCAAAAAGATTTTACTATTCTAAAAAAGTTGTTTTGAATAAAAGTCAGGTTAGAAAAATGATACGAAGATGGCCGGCGTCAAGGAACCATAAAATGAGCATCAATGAAGTTGTTGACGATATTATTGATAAAGTAAAAAATAGAAAGTGCGGAACCTACTATTATGATGGTAATACCAAGAAAGATGATAGTAAAAGTAATCTATATGAGCTTTTTATAAATGAGGATGAAATCTTTTTCCATGATATTGCGTTAAGAAAATACTATACTTTTAATATTGAAAATAAGCAAGGTTGATGGTAAAATCAATTTATTTATATAGTGGAACAGGAGAGGAAGTTTATGTTGAAAATTGCCATTTGTGATGATGAAAAAAAGTCTGTGTTGTTGATTGAATCATTAACAAAACAAATTTTTCAAGAGGAAAAAATTCCTGCGCAAATAACTACATATGGTAATGGAGATTTTTTATTATATGATATTCAGGAAAAAAAATGTTATGATATTATTTTGCTGGATATTGTAGATAGGGATGGTCAAATGATACATTACGTGTACGTTCAATGTACCGAGAAAAAAGAGATTGGTTTTGAGCATAAGCTTCTTCCGAAAGATTATCCGGAACTGAAGGATATGGAAATTAATACATATGATTAGTAGGAGTAACTATAATGGTACTGTAATTCCAAAAAGAGTATTAGAACATACTTATGGGAGGGACAATGAAGAAGTATAATATACCCGGAAAATGGATTCGGGATTATAGAGAAACAAAAAGAGTAGATTTTATAGAAAAATCTGAAAAAAATGAATTTCCTGTATTGTGGCTTAAATTTCATTGTATTTTAAATTATGTGGAACTGTTTGTATTTTTACTTGCGTTACAAGCAGCAGGATTTAGAATCATTGTAGATTTTCCAGGAAACTATCATTGGATTATATTTGCTGTATCATGTGCTGTGGTTTTTGTATGTTGGGAAAATATTAAAATTCTAGCAGATATCTGGGATAAACATGGTTCCAAAAGTGATGTTCAAAAGCACAGATTCGTGACGCCATGCTACTGGGGAAAGAGGAAGTGTCAAAATTTAAAAGAGAAAAACCAAAAGAAATATTTTGTTGTAACAGCAATACAAATAGCAGTATTTTTCGCAACAATTATATTGATAAATTGGTGTATCATGAACTGGTATCTTCCATTGTCTCAAATAAAAATTTGCGGTTTGGTGGACTGGTTTTGCGTGTCGCTAATATGTATTTTGGTTCAGGTTGGAATTGTTATTATAGGATATGGAATACAGAATATTTTTGCTGTATGGAAAGGAACTTATTGGGGACATATTGTAATTATTGGTATGGTAATAATAGGAATCTTTAATATCGTTTATGCAAAAGAGTTATATCTATATTTTTATGTGCGATAGAACAAAGAGATTGACTTTGATCACAAGCTTCTTCTGAAAGATTATCCAGAATCCAGAACTGAGGGATATGGAAATCAATACATACAATTAGATACAGGCGTTTTAAGTCTGCAAAAGTCAAAAGTTTATCTGCAATTTTTTAAAACCAGATACTTTTGGCTTTTTTCTATGCATAATTTAAGATTAGAATAGAAATGGAAAGGCCGTGAGCCCAGATGCGGATTGCCATTTACAGCCGTAAATCCAGATGGACCGGGCGAGGAGACAGTGTTGAAAATCAGGCAGCCATGTGCAGGGAGTATATTCAGAGATATCTGCTGCCGGAGAATGCAGAGGGTGAAACGACTCCGCCTGAGATTCTGGTATATGAAGA
Organism: Lachnospiraceae bacterium; assembly: GCA_045121095.1. Lineage (GTDB taxonomy): Bacteria > Bacillota > Clostridia > Lachnospirales > Lachnospiraceae > TWA4. Next base: position 30,447 of record JBGVFN010000060.1, read on the forward strand.
TGAGGGATTTTCCGGTAAAAATACGAAACGTCCGGAGTTTCAGCGGATGATGAGGGATATTCAGGAGCGCAGATATGATTATCTTGTTTGTTATCGACTGGATCGGCTGGGGCGAAATATGATCGATCTGGCGACTTTGGTGGAGGAATTGAATCGCCGGGAAATTTCTTTTATTAGTATTAAAGAGCAGTTTGATACATCCACGCCCATGGGGAAGGCGATGCTGTATTTTGCAGGGGTTCTGGCCCAGATGGAGCGGGAGCAGATTGCGGAACGTGTACGGGATAATATGCTGATGCTGGCAAGGAGCGGGAGATGGCTGGGGGGAAATACACCCCTGGGCTTTTTGTCAGCGGAAGAGAAGAAGATGCAGATGGACGGAAAGGTACGTAAAACCTGGCGTCTGCAGGTAAAAGATGATGAGATTCCCATTGTGAAACGGATTTTTCAGCTGTATCTGGAAGAACAGTCCCTGGGGAAGGTGGCAGAATATTTTCAGGTGCGTCAGATTAGGACCAGAAAAAACAAAGAATATACGGTAACTGCTGTACGGGATATTTTGCGAAATCCGGTGTATTGCTGCGCGGATCAGGAGGGATATGCTTATTTTTATGAATTGGGATGTCAGGTGTGCATGGAGCCGGAGGAAGCTGTGGGCGAAAATGGTTTCATTTGTTATGCCAAAACCGTTTCCGGGCATAAGGAAAATCCGCCGGAAAAATGGATTCTGGCGGTTGGAAAGCACCCGGGGATTGTCGACGGGAAAGATTTTGTGAAAGTACAGAAATTATTGGAGAAAAATCGTTTTAAAGGGGATACGTATCGGATTCACAATGAAATCGCCCTGCTTTCCGGTCTTTTATATTGCAGCTGTGGGCATGCCATGCGCCCGAAATATTATGGAAGGAAATCAGGGAAAGAAATGGATGCCAGACGTTTTTCTTATATTTGTCCATATAAGTATCAGACCCACGGGCAACATTGTCAGGTTCCCAATATTCAGGGGAATACCCTGGATCAGCAGGTGTGTCAGGAGATTTTGCATCATCTGGAGCAATTCACAGACTGGAATGATATTCTGAGACAGGTATATAAACAGTTAAATGACTTGCCGAATCATGGCAATGCAACGATTTTTTCTGAAACGGACGCAGAGGCAGCTGTTTTGAGGCAGCAGATCGAGCAAAATCGGGTACAGATACAGAATTTGATTCACTCACTGGCTCATTCTGCGGCTTCACCGGAATTTGTCCGACAGGTGGAAAAGGAAATACAGGAGAAGGAAATGCAGATTCAGCAGCTGGAAAAGGAATATCAGGGGGTGAATGTTATACAGGAAGCGATGTATGAAGTTTCAGATGGTGAGGAAAATAATGAGGAAGGTGAAGATGCTAAACATGGTGAGGAAGGTAGACATGGTAAAAATTCTGCTTTTTCTCAGATATTGTCAGCATTTTCGGGAGTTTTTCAAGAATTGTCGGTTCCGCAGAAACGGGAATTTTTAAAGCAGGTCATTGAACGGATTACATGGGATGGAGTTTCCGTTTCCTGCACATTGCATTACCACACCCGCTGGGACCCACCAGTACGGTGAATTCCCCTGGGTTTACGGAAAAACTCATATTCGTAACCGCAGGGGTTTCGCCTTTTACGGTGTGGTAGGAGAAGGAAACGGAATCAAAAGAAAGCACAGGTTCCATGCGAGCCTCCACAGTTTTTTACAGATTTTATATTACAGTTTATGTGTGATTGACTTGGAGGTTCTTGTGTTTTTTTGTATCAATCAGTATCTGGTGAATGAAAAAGGGTTTAATGCATAAAATGAGATTTTCTATACAAAAATAAGAATGAATATGAAATTTACAAGCAAAAAATAAAAATAAATCTCATTTAATAGGATTAATATGTTGCATTAGGTGAGACAAATATGTATAATATAACTAACTATTCAGCAGAGCATGATGTTTAATGCAGTCTAGAGCGTGTTTGAAAAAGGCTTTATGCAGGATGTGCATCCCATTTTGAGATAAATTTCTCTCAAATGAAGGAGGCGTAGCGGGCTACGCTGACTGAATCTGAGAAAAATTTAGCCAAAACAGGGGTGTGCAGACTGCGTGAATGATTTTTCAAACA
>JBGVFN010000061.1:0-8290 GCA_045121095.1 Lachnospiraceae bacterium
CGTGTTTGAAAAAGGCTTTATGCAGGATGTGCATCCCATTTTGAGATAAATTTCTCTCAAATGAAGGAGGCGTAGCGGGCTACGCTGACTGAATCTGAGAAAAATTTAGCCAAAACTGGGGTGCGCAGACTGCGTGAATGATTTTTCAAACACGCTCTAAGCTCTTGCTCTTCCTTTCAGGAAGGCAATCGCTAAGTACCGGCGTTGTCCGATGGTCCTTTCAGGGTATATCAGTACCTCCATGATACATGTCCAAAGAGGAGTTCTTTGAATAGGGCGAGGCCTTCGCGGAGGGTGAAGGAGAGCCACATGAAGGGGTCGGTGATGGCGGCGAGGCCGTGTACTTTCCAGGTTCCTACAGAGCGGGCCAGGGCCATGGCGCGGTACATGTGGAAGTTGTTGCTGCATACGGCGATGGCCAGTTCTTCTTCTTTGGGGTAGTTTTTTTCTTGTTCTTCTTCGTGTCGGAAGATGATTTTTCTGGAGAAGATGAGGTTTTCCCGGGTGTTGACGGATCTGTCTTCCAGCAGGATGCGTTTGGCGGGAATTCCCAGATTCTGCAGGTAGCGGCTCATGGCCAGGGCTTCTGTGATATCTTCACCGGGTCCTTGCCCTCCGGAAACTACCAGCATGCAGTTTTTGTGTTTTTTTGCATAGGATGCGGCTTTTTTGAGACGGTAGGATAAAGAGCTGGTGACGCGGGTTCCTCGGACGCAGGCACCTAAGACGATTACGTAATGGACTTCTTCGCCAGGTGTTACCCACATTTTGGAGAAAATCTGAATTTCCATGATCAATAGGATCAACAGACCCACTGTTACCATTACGGTAAGCAGAAATCGGAGTTCTTGGGGAATCAGTGTCCATCTGCCCTGTTTCATGCACCAGCTGGTTCCTTTTAAAAGAATCCCTGCTGCAAGCCATATATAATGAAAGGAAGGACGAGGGCCTACATATAACATAATAAAAGCAAAATAACACAGACAGAAAATTCCTGCTGCGTTTAATAAATCAATCCACATTTCTATTATCTTTCCTATTCCTTTCCACATATTTTAATGGTTCAGATGTTGTACAATTCGTCTTCTGTCCAATCTTTTCTTTTTTCGTCACAAAAATACGTATTTTACAAGGCATTTCCTGTTATTACACCATTTTCCTGCATAAAATTTATCAAAAAAGTATATATAATAAACTCTGCATTGATGGAAATAATGATATTTTTGTTTTATACTATAAATAATTACTTAATTCTGGGAGGCACGAATGGAAATTAATTACAAACTTGTTGGACAGCGTATGCAGCAGTTACGCAAGGCCAACAATATTACACAAGAACAGATTGCGGATAGCCTGAACACAACCGTGGCTTTCATCAGTAATATTGAAAACAACCGCACAAAAATGAATCTCCGTGTTCTGACGTATTACGCAAGCGTACTCAATGTGTCTGTAGATTACCTGCTGCATGCGGGCATGACAGACTCGGACCATTCAGCCGATGAGTTGGACACAGAAATTTTACATCTTCTGCGCCAGTGTGATTCTCGTACAAAAGAGAAAATAATCAGTTGTCTTCGAATCGTTATTGAAAAATAAGAATGTCCGCGTATGATCGAACATAATGCTGTCACCCCAAGAGACAGTACAGTCCCCCACTGTACTGTCTCTTTTCGTGTTTGCTATTAACAGCTTACCTCATTTGCCAATTCGAACGCACGTTAAGGCAGTACAATCGTAATCCTGGTCCCAATTTCTTCGTAACTGAGTACTTCAAAAAATCCTCCGTGTTTTTCCACAATCCACCGGGCAATGGAAAGCCCCAGCCCGCTGCCTCCTGTTTTGGAATTTCTGGCAGGGTCGCCCCGATAAAGCCGTTCAAACATATGAACCATATCCTGTTTTCCAATTCCCATACCATGATCCTGCACTTCGATGCAAACCTGCTTCTTCCTTTCTGTGGGATATATTTCTTTGGCAAAACCGGTTTCCTTACCGGAATATGCTTCCTTAGCTGAATGCACTTCTCTAGCTGAACACGCTTCTCTAGCTGAATGCGCTTCTCTGGTATATAAACGGATGCGTATCCGGCTTCCCTGTTCGCTGTATTTTGCCGCATTGTCTATGAGAATCCGCACGGACTGTTTTAACATGGCATAATCGGCCTGAATCTGGATATTTTCGGAAATCTGCAGTTCATATCGGTGATCGGGATCAATCATTTGGGATTCTTCTACGATTTCCTCCATCATGACCAGCAGATCAACCGGTTCCGGCTCAAATTTCTGCCGCCCCGCATCACCTCTGGCAAGGAACAGAAGCTGTTCTACCAGCGTATTCATATGATCTGCTTCTGATTTGATAGCAGAAATAGCTTCTTCCAGGACATTTTCATCCGATTTTCCCCACCTGTCCAACAGATTAATATATCCCTGTATCACAGCGATGGGAGTCCGAAGCTCATGGCTGGCGTCATCCACAAATCGAATCTGCTGGCGATAGCTGTTGTGAAGCCTTTTTAACATGTTATTAATGGCTGCTTCCAGCCCCTGCAGGTCAGAATCCCCTGTATTTAACGTCAGCTCCGGAGAGCTTCCATCGATGTGTTCAATGGCTTCTTCCAGATTGGAAAATCGTTCCGGCGTAATACTTCTGCTGGAAATCTCTTCCGCTGCCAGGGCAATTTCGTCAATTGGTTTTAAATACTTTCGGTAAGATTCTGCTCCATTAATGAAACCTACCGCCCACCCGAAAATGGATATTCCAACCCCCGCCAGAAATGGAATCCGAATAAGCTGGAGAAACTGACCAAATGCCGCGATATAGAGAGTTCCCTCTCCATCTGCCAGAACATAATGGAACGTTTTCCAGCTTTTTATACTTCCCTCGAAATATCGTTTTACGACTTCTGCGCCCTCCGGAAGCAGCATCTGCTCCGCAGCCAGAATCCACACCAGAAGAATCACTGCCAAAATCAATACTGTCGAAAATAACAAACTTCCCAGCCGTTTCCACTGATTGGCCAGATTCAGCTCCCAGGCAATGGAACTGGACCGATTAACAGAACGCCGTGATTTTTCTTTTTGGTTTTCTTTTTGGTTCTCTTTCTGTTCCATTTTTATATGACCTTTCATACCTCTGATTTGCACATCCAATTATCCCTAATTATAAATGCTTCAACCCATATCAAACAATTAACAATTATCTTTCATTACATGCGTCCTTAATTACATGCATCTTTAATTACATGCATCTTTGATTAACATGTATCTTCGATTACATACATCCTTAATTACATACATCCTTGATTACATAGCCCACACCGCGTACGGTCAGAATGAATTTCTCACCCACCACATCATCGATTTTCTGGCGCAGGAAACGGATATATACGTCTACCACATTGGTTTCCCCCACGTAATCATATCCCCAGACCTTACTGAGAATGGTCTCCCTTGATAATACAACATTACAGTTGATCATCAGTTCTCTTAAAAGCTGGAATTCTTTGTTAGTCAAAATGATTTCCTGTCCCTGCCAGGTGACTGTATGGGCTGCTTCATCCAAAACCAGTCCGCGTATCTGATGAATATGTTCATTTTTCTGGTTTTGCTCGGTCTCATCGTGGGAACGTTTACGCAGTACCAGGCGGATGCGGGCCAGAAGTTCTTCCACTGCAAATGGTTTGGTCATGTAATCGTCTGCTCCCATATCCAGACCATTTACTTTATCCATTACCTGGTCTCTGGCAGTCAGCATAATGACCGGAAGATCGGAGGTCTTTCGCAGCCGCCGCAAAACCTCCAGACCATTGATTCCAGGAAGCATGATATCCAGGATCATCAGGGAAAAGTCACCGGAAAGTGCTGCTTCCAGACCGCTTCTCCCATCCTGTCTTTTTTCCACTTCATACCCTTCATGAACCAGCTCTAATTCCAGAAAACGGGCAATTTTTTCTTCATCCTCTACTATCAGTATCCTCTTCATCAATAAATTCCCTAACCTTTACTTTAATATCCTCGGCACATTCTGCCATTTTATCCATGGTTTTATTGACCTCTTCCGTTCCCAGATCCCGTCCGCGGAAAGAATATCGAAATCCCGTCAGCAAACCAATACAAAATAAAGCTACTGTAAGCCAGAACCACAACACCAGCATAAATATGGGAACCAGTACCGGAACACGAAGTATTTCCTTTTCCTTGCGGCTTACCACAAAATCATTATCCAGACTCTTGCGAACCAGTTTCTTCAGAATCCGTTTTAACTTGGCTCCGGTGGATTCTTCACTGGTGCGGGACGCCGTCACCGTCACCTGCTGAAATTCCTGACCAGACTCATCCTGCGTAGAATAGCCCCTGTCATTGCCTTCTTTGCTATTATGAGCCGAACCGGGAATTCTGCCTGCCCGTTCCAGTTCCAACATACAATCCAGAATATCCCAGTTATTTTTCTCCAGAAGACTTTCTGCCTCTGTTTCCTCAATCTGTGCCTTCTGCGCCAGTTTTTTTACCAATTCCATTCTTTCTTTTTCGTCCATAACATTTCTCCTTGTTTGTCTTATTCTATCATTCCTTACTGTTCATTTGCAAGGTTTGTGTTTTGTCTAAAAGGACATGTCCGCTGACACAGACATCACCATAAATGAAAGCCGATTGTCCGGGATTTTCGAAGTAAACGATGTAAGGATGACTGATTTACTTGTTGAACTAGTACTACAGCGAACTTTTTAAGTATTATTTGAATTTTTATAAAAAACGTAAATGGCGGAATTACAGAGCCACATTGCTAAGGAGACCTTTGGTCAAACGTCGGCACTTAACGAGCGGCTTTCTGTAAAGAAAGACGAGAGTTTAGTGTCCGCTACGTTTGGGCAGAGCGAGAGCGCGTCTCCGTGTAATGTGGCTCTGTAATGGAGCCTTCACTACCTTATAAAATACACAATCAATGTTCGCTGTAACATTAAGTTGTATCTATTTAATATATAATTGGAGTTTTTTATTTTGTTGCAGAAAAAATAAAAAAATGCTTGACAGAAGCATGGAAGTGTAGTATGATATGAACTGTTCAAGGGAACAGCAAAATAAAAAGTAAAAATAAGAGATGCGCGAGTGGCTCAGTGGTGGAGTATCGCCTTGCCAAGGCGAGGGTCGCGGGTTCGAATCCCGTCTCGCGCTTGATAAAAAAGATGGTTACGGTGTAACCATCTTTTTTATTGCAGTGAGCCCGGCAGCTCACGTTCTGACTTTAGTTAATGGAATCTTTCTTCAAGTTTTCTTCAAGTTTCCTTTTTTTACGTTTTCCTGAATAATGTGGTTTGTTACCTCAAATAGCTTTTCAGAGCCCAATTTTGTTTTGCTCTGTCTTTTATAAATCTGTTCTACTGTAACATGATGCTCTCGCCAATCCCCGCCATTATTACTGTTATTTAATATAAGCGGTTGAAGATTGTCCATCGCATGAGCAGCATGAGCAAATGACAACTGTCTATCAATGCGATTATTCATAAAATTTATTACCTTGATTTCGATGATTCTTATATGGGTCAGTTTTCTTCCAGATAGTCCAGAATAGCCTCCGCTGTTATAGCTATCTGCTCTTCATTGGTGATATTCGGTGTTCCGTCACCATCCTGAAGACCGTACATTCCGAAATATGCATGGCAGCCACCATCAATGACGATTTCCGTGAAACCGTTAGGCAGATTGGAACGGTATTCGGCATAATTTTCCTGGTTCAGCACATGATCCTCGCTTCCGTAAATCGACAGCACATCCAGACCGGCACTTGTAATATCGGCGGTAGAATATGCGCCCAGCAGGACCAGTCCATCGAATGCGTCTGCATTGTCCGCGGCATAAGACGCCGCCATGGAACCGCCCAGGGAATGCCCGCCTATGTACCAGCTGTCGATTTGCGGATACTGCTCCTGAATCCCGTCCGCAGCGTTTACATCCAGTACCGCCAGATGAAAGGGCATTTCGACCAGCACACAGAGAATATCCTCAGATGCCATCGCTTCCATAAGCGGCAGATAGGCGGTATACTCTACTTTGCCGCCCGGGTAGAAGATGAAACCAGTTGTGGCTCCGTCCGGTGCAAGCACGATGGTGTTATCTTCAAGGAGCTGCGGTTCAACCGTGTTCTTGGGTGTGAACGCTTCAATTGCTGCCCTGTCGGCATGGTAATAGTCGCCCAGATAGATCGCGCAAGCCGTTACGATAATTGCCAGCACAGCAACTATCGATGTAATACTGATGAAAAGTTTTCTTTTGCGTTTATCCTGCAAGAAATGCATAATGGTTCCTCCGAAAGCTGAATCTATATCGGTATTTTCAAACACGCTCTAACATACCTGCGGAAAATTTCACAGCGCTTCGGTCAAACAATATGGCTTTTGCTGTATGGAGCAGTTAGACGAATACTGATATTTTGCTGAAATCAATGTATAAATCCTCGTAAATTCCAGATTTTATTGTGTCGTTAAAGGTGTACATTTCCATGATGGATGGACCCGTTGGTTCGGGATTTTGTTCTAGAGACCAAACCACGATCCGTTTTTTTAAAGGATCAACAACCCAGTATTCACGTACACCGGCATCCTGATATTTAGAGAATTTGATAGCATAGTCCATTCGTTGGCTGCTGGGAGAAACAATTTCAATAATCCAGTCCGGCGCACCGGTGCAGCCGCGGTCATTTAATTTATCTTTGTCACAGATTACGCTGATGTCTGGTTCAACATAGTTTTTATCATCTTCGTTAAGGAAGACGGCAAAGGGAGCAGCGTAGATTTTGCAGGAACCATTATGGTCATCGATATAATTAGCAATTGTCTGATACAATTTTCCGGAAATATCCTGATGGATCCTGCTGGGTGGTGCCATATAATAGATTTCACCATCAATCAGTTCTGCACGTACACCATCAGGCAGCTTATAAATATCTTCAATGGTATAAGTTTGTTCTTTCGACAATGGTTAGAAACACATCCTTTCCTATATGAAAACTGTATTGTTTTTTATGATTAAAGTATATGTGAAAAAGGATTTTTAATCAATACCATGTCAATTTACATGATTGTACATGCTGTAAGAGAAATTAGTTCATTTTCGGCAAATCAGGTTCCGCAAACAATGGAAAAGCTGGCGGAGCATAAGTAAAAAGAAAGAAAAGCAGTGTCAGTAATCCTACGATAAGCTTTAAAGGCAGCTGATACGGTTCCATTTTGCAGGATAAAGTAAGGAAATATATGGTTACAAATGAGATGAGGATAGAAAGTACAAAAGTGGCGATATCCAGTGCTGGAATATGGTGTCCAAGAATACTGGTATAAGCATAGTAAATTACAGGGATTAAGAGTGTGCTTAAAATAATTCCAAAGTACAGAGAACTGGTAATACAGGGATAGTTCCCCTTCAGCTGCTGATTCATGAAAAACGAATACAGCAGCATGGGAAAAAATGCCAGTTTCATGTGCTCCCATACCGACTCGTTGACGGGAGAAACAAATCCTGCCAGGAAATTTTTTCCTGTCCATTGGTACACGAAATGTAATAACGTGCCGAAAATGATAACAAACAGAATTCCAATGCCCGTGTAAAGTTTTAAATGTTTCAAAACGGCTCCTTACAATATGCGGTTGTAAAATATATAGTTCAGGAACCGGAAAAATATTCATTTGGCTGAATAGTTACAAAAAAGTGAAAAAAAATTAAAAAAACAGTTGACACAAAATGGAAAGAGTGATATTATATAACTCGTTCGAGAGAACAGCTGATAAGTAAATAAGGAATGCGCGAGTGGCTCAGTGGTGGAGTATCGCCTTGCCAAGGCGAGGGTCGCGGGTTCGAATCCCGTCTCGCGCTTTTTGCTATTTTGCTAGGATTTACAAGGGTTTTTGATGGTTTGACAGTTATCAAAAACCCTTGCTTTTTTTATTTTTTCCTAACGTATTTCCTAACGAAATTCACTGTAACCATTTATAATGCATGATGATTGTATCGGCTACAGTGTTCAATTCTTTGAAAAATCGTTCAAAATTCCACTTTTTCTGCAGAAAATTGAATTAAGAGAGCGGTGTTTGTGTGGGTTGATCAAATATTTCGCTGGAGTAATCCATAATAGCCTGTTTGTGCATGGTAGGTTTCAGATGTGCATACCGGTTTTGGACCATTTTTGTGCTGCTGTGTCCCATGATCTCTGAGATTACTTTCACCGGGATGGTACCATCAATCAACATGTTAGTTGCCATGGAATGCCGGCAATCGTACAGCCTCATGGGAGGCAG